>NZ_CP117523.1:621427-932140 GCF_036812735.1 Terrisporobacter glycolicus ATCC 14880 = DSM 1288
TAGTATCAATAGGTATGTCTTTAGGTGGATTAACTGGATATGCTATAAACCCAGCTAGGGATTTAGGACCAAGAATAGCTCATGCAATTCTACCAATCAAAGGAAAAGGAAGTTCTAGATGGGATTATGCTATAGTACCAATATTAGGACCAATCATAGGTGGCGCTCTAGCAGCATGGTTATTTATGATTATACCATGGTAGTAAACTTATCATAAAAAATACATTAATAGAGATATGTAAGAGGTACTATTGAATAAAGAACAGTTAGTTGTAATATAAGGAAAGTATAAAAGAGTATAAAATTTATTTAAATATAAAAATGTCAACATAATGTTGACATTTTTTATTATTATAAACTAAAAAAGCTAATAATATATATAGAATGAATTCTGGAGGTATGACTATGGATAAAGAATTATTAAGCAACATAAATAAATTATTAGATGAAAAACTTATACCAATAAATAAAGAAATAGAAACAATTAAATTAGATATAAGTGAACTAAAACTAGAGATAAAAAACTCTTCTCAAAGTAAAAAAAATAATAATATTTTACATGAAAAGATAAATAAAGATTTAGACTATATAAAAGGATATTACTATAATCGTACACAATAATATAAGTTTAAGATGAAGAGAACTCCTTAAGAGAGTTCTCTTTATTATTTTGTTGATAATAAGTGCTTAACATATCCTAAGTTAATTAATTTTTCATAAGCATTATAAACTTCACAAGGGATATCTTGCTTAATTTGAAATCCATTTTTTCCATATAAATCAATTCGCTGTAAATCACCAACCATAATGCTTATAAATTCATCTTTTGAAATCTCTCCACTAGAATAAAAAGAACAGTATTCCTCATAGCTATGTTGAGGAGATGTAATAAGAAAATTAATTTCTGGCCACTGTTTTTTTATGGTAGCAAAGGTCCTTCTTTCTCTATAAGGTTTATCTACTATTAAAAAAGATGAAGGGTGCAAGCCTAAATTTTTTAATATTTTTTTTGTTTTACTTATATTTTCACCAGTATTTGAAGCTTCATTTTCGATAATAATTTTGTTTTTGGGAACACCCATGTTCATAGCAATTTCTGCAAATTTATCTCCTTCAGTCATACTCCATAGATCTTTTGTAATTCTGCCGAAACCACCTGTGAAAATTATATTATCAGCATATCCTTTTAAAAGAAGTTCAGCACATCTTTTGGGAACATGTATGTCATGGCTTCCAAGTCCTAAAATAACTCCAACTTTCTCAGGTTTTTGATTTAGAATATGGTAATTCCATAATATTTTTCCATAATAATCTATATTGTTCATAAGGCCTCCATATTTCTGAAGTTTTTTACTTTGATATTGAACATTTAATTGACTCCATACAATAAGAAACTGTTTGAACTAGCCATATAATTGTCACCATTGTCAAAGGAAGAAGTCCAAAACCCCATAAATAAGAGCCTAAAACGCAAAATATCCAAAGTATAACACATGTTGTAGATACAGAGGAAAATGCTTTATAAGAGCTTTTATATATACCTAGCTTTATAGCCTCATCACAGCTATCTATCCATTTTTCACTAAATTTTGTATCATATATACTACCTTTTAAGAAAGGATTAATTTCTTTTTCTAAATTAACTATTTTCTTTTGGATTAATATAGAAGACACAATACATATTACAAATCCTATAATGTAACAAATAATTTTTATAATGCTTAGTTCACCGCTTACATTATCAAAAGGTAGTAATATAGTACCTACTCCAAAGAAAAATAATCCAATAATCATGTTTATTGAAACAGCCAATAGGATATAAGATAATTTTTCCTCTATTTTATCTATTGTATGATCATCTTCACTTGTTTCTTTCCATAATTCATACTCTTTTTTTGAATTAGTGTATACAATTTTATATGCTATTATTACTAATATAGAAAATACAAGACTTGCAAATGGTGTAATTATCTTAAGTATATTTATCAATAGACTAGGAACGCTATCTCCAAGAATCTCCTTTAAATATCCAGACATACCCCCTAAAATACCTCCAAAAATGAAAGACACAACTAATACTATAGCGAAACCTTTAAAAGCTTTTTTATCTTCTTTTTTTATTTCAATTTCTCGAATATTATTCAATAACCTCATCCTCCTCATAACTAAAAATATCCTCCACACTAGCATTGAAAATCTTTGCTATTTTTAATGCTAAAGTAACTGAAGGGGAATAATCTCCACGTTCAATTTGGCTAATGGTCTGTCTAGATACTCCAACTAGGTTTCCCATCTGAGTTTGATTTACATTAATCTTAGCTCGATATTCTTTTAAACGATTATTTAATGGCATATAATCCTCCTAACTAATCACATTGTGAATATGACAATTATAGTTGTCATAATTAAATATTAACTTTGACAACTATAGTTGTCAAGAGGGAATTTAGTTTAATATATAAAATTACTTGATAAATAAAAAGAGTAATAGTTTTAGATTGAAATTATCTAAAACTATTACTGCTCATCTTCATATATTTTTTAAGTTTTTCATACTAAGATCAAGATTTTTTACAGAATGAGTAAGAGCACCCACAGATATGAAATCAACACCAATCTCAGCAATAGATTTAATGTTTTCTAATCTTACATTACCAGAAAACTCTATAATGGCTTTATCACCAATCATATTTATTGCTTCTTTAGCCACTTCCAAACTCATATTATCTAACATAATAATATCGGCTTTAGCTTGTAAAGCTTCTTTAACCATATCTAAGGTTTCAGTTTCAACTTCAATTTTTCTAACAAAAGATGAATTTTCTCTACAAAGCTTAACAGCATTAGTAATACCACCAGCTGCTGCAATGTGATTGTCTTTTAGCATAACACCATCAGATAAATTAAATCTATGATTATGACCACCACCAACTTTAACAGCATATTTTTCAAGGATTTTTAAGTTAGGTGTAGTTTTTCTCGTATCTAATAATTTAGCATTTGTATGCTCAATTTCTTTGACATATTTATTAGTAAGTGTGGCAATGCCGCTCATTCTTTGTAATAAATTTAGAGCAACACGCTCGCCTTGAAGAATAACTCTAGTATTACCTTTTAGAAGAGCTATTTTATCACCGGGATAAATTTTATCTCCATCATTTTTTAAAAAAGTAACTTCAATATGGCCAAGAATTTTGAAAACTCTTTCAAAAACTTTAAGTCCAGCGATGATTCCTTCTTCTTTACAAATTAAATCTACAGTAGAATTACTATCTTCATTAATTACAGAATTTGTACTTATATCTTCTCCTGGGATATCTTCCACAAGAGCATCTTTAATTATTTTATCTACTACTAAAAAATTAATCATCTATAACTCCACCTTTATCTTTAATAGCATTCACAACTATGAGTCTATTTGCTTCTTCGATTTCTTCTCTGCTAGTATATATTTCATCAATATCTACTTTTGTTAGATTAAATTCATCTATACTTTCATTAATATTTTTGGCAGCTCTTTTAGAGAAAACAAGGCCTTCAAGCAAAGAGTTACTAGCAAGTCTATTGGCACCATGAATTCCTGTGCAAGCAGTTTCGCCAACAGCATATAGATTTTTCATGGAAGTTTTACTGCTTAAATCAACTTTTATACCGCCCATAAAATAATGTTGAGCAGGAGAAACTTTTATAGGCTCTTTTGTAATATTAGTGCCTTTTTCTAAACATTTATTATAAATAGTAGAGAAGCGATTTTTAAGATATTCTTCATTTAAGAAACTAATATCAAGATACACATAAGGTGTATTAGTTTTTTTCATTTCATTGAAAATTGCCTCAGATACTACGTCTCTAGGTTGAAGTTCGTCCACAAATCTCTCTCCATTAATATTGTAAAGCTTTCCACCTTCACCTCTTACAGACTCAGATATTAAAAATCTTCTTTCATCACCAGATTCATCATAAAAAGCAGTTGGATGAATTTGAATATAATTAATATCTTTAAGTTCTATTTCATGTCTAAGAGCTACAGCCAAACCATCGCCTCTTAAAATTCTTTGGCTAGTAGAGTTTTTATATAAACCACCAATTCCACCACAAGCAAGAACTACAAATTTAGCAAATACATTGATTTGTTCTTTATCTTTTAATAAGATAGCACCAATACATTTATCGTTTCGTTCAATTATATCAACAAGGAATGTATCTTCTGAAATTCTTACATTTTTACGTTGAAAAGCATTTTTTACAAGAGTTTTCTCAACGTTCTCTCCAGTGTTATCTTGTGTGTGTATAATTCTATTTACACAGTGAGCACCTTCTTTTGTATAATCCCAATTACCATTTTCATCTTTATCAACATCAAGTCCCAAAGAGACTAGGTAATCCACATTTTCAATAGACTCCTTTGTTAGCACACTTACAGCTTGAATATCATTTTCGTATTTACCAGCTTTTAAAGTATCTTCCGTGAAAAATGGAACATCATCCAAATCTCTGGCTACAGAAATACCACCCTGAGCCAAAGATGTATTAGTACAATCTATTTTATCCTTTGAAACTACCATTACATCTAAATCTTGACGAAGATTTAGAGCACAATACAATCCAGCTACACCAGATCCAACTACTAAAACGTCTACATATTTATTTTCCACAAAGAACCATCTCCCCTAATTTATGCATGTTTTCTAGAGATGTTAAAGCTTTTTCTGATATTTCTTTATCTAGAATCACTTCATCTATTTTGCCACATAAAGCATCATAAACTTTTTCCAAAGAAGTTTTTTTCATGTTAGGACAAATCATTCTTTCAGGGAAATAAAACTTCTTACTAGGATTTCTTTTATTTAATTCATATAAAATACCTTCCTCTGTACAAATTATAAATTCTTCATCTTCACATTTTGTAGCATAGTTTATGATTCCGCTTGTGCTTCCTATATAATCAGCCAAGTCTCTAACTGGCTTGTTACATTCTGGATGAGCTAAAATTTTTACATTTGGATGATCTTTCTTAGCATTTAATACTTCCTCGGAAGTAAGTCTTTCATGAGTAGGGCAGAAACCTTCCCACAAAATAAACTCTTTTTCTGGGAAAAATTCAGCTATGTAGCCACCTAAATTTCTATCTGGTAAAAATAAAATTTCTTTATTAGGCACATTTTTTAGAATGTCTAAAGCACTAGATGAAGTAACAGAAACATCACAAAGGGCTTTAACTTCATAAGATGAGTTTATATAACATACTTTAAAAGCATTTGGATATTTTTCCATCATTTCTTCTAAATCAGAAGCATTAGCCATATCAGCCATTGGACATCCAGCATTAGTAGCTGGTAAGATGATTTTTTTGTGTGGAGATAAAATTTTAGCACTTTCCCCCATAAATTTTACTCCGCAGAATATAATTAATTCTTCCTCACAATCACGAGCAATTTTGCTCAAATAATATGAATCTCCAACATAATCAGCGATTTCTTGTATTTCATCAGGCTCATATAGATGAGCAAGTATTATAGCGTTTTTTTCTTTTTTTAACTGCAAAATATTTTCTTTTAAAATATTCCTCATATTTACACCCTTTTCTGTTATAATGTTTTTACAAGTGTATATACACTTGTAAAAACATTATAACACCGCAGTTATTACTACACAACAAAAAATACAATAGTTAAAAACTTAATAATATGCAATGTTGATATATTGTATATTAAGTATAATAAATGACCTATTGATTTATATTAAAAATCTATATAGAATAGTAAAAAGATAGATAAACTAATTATTTAAGAAGAAGGTGTGTTATGAATAGCAATGAAAGAAGAGAAAAATTACTACATATACTAAAAACATATAATAGACCAGTTAAAGGTGTGGATTTAGCAAAAGAACTTAATGTAACAAGACAGATTGTTGTAAAAGATATTGCATTATTAAGAGCTTCTGGAATTGATATATTAGCTACATCTACTGGATATATAATATACACTATAAGAAATCAAGAATTTAAAATAAAATGTAAGAATCATTATAATGAGGAGCATATTTTATTAGAATTACAAACAATTATTGATTTAGGTGGAAAGGTGAAGGATGTTATAGTAGATCATCCTACATATGGAACTATAAAAGCTGAATTAAATCTTGCATCAAATAGAGATCTCAAAATATTTATGGAAAATAGTAAAAAGAATGGATTTAAACAATTATCCAGTTTAACACAAGATTATCATGTTCACACAATAGAAGTACCAGATGAAAATACTTTAGAAGAAATAAAAAAAGAATTAAAAGAAGTAAACATATTATTATAAAATTTAAACTTATTAAGGGTAGCATCATTATTGATGCACCCTTTTTTAATGAAATGAAATATATATTAATTGATTGTTTATTTGAAATAAAATAAAGTAGTAATATATACTTAATGTGGAGGGAAATGGAGGAATCATATGAAAACAGATTATTTAATAGCATTGATGGAAAAGACAAGTTTGTTAGTAATGCTATTTTTATTAATTAGTAGATTAAATACGTTTAAAAGAATTTTTGAAAAAGAAAAATACAGTAAAAAAGATTTAGCTGTTATATCTATAATATTTACTTCTTTGGCAATAATGGCAACCTATAACGGAATTCACTATAAAGGATCTATTGTAAATACAAGAATAATTTCTATAGTATCTGGTGGTGTATTATTTGGGCCTGTTGTTAGTATTCCAGCAGGATTTATTGCAGGAGCACATAGATATTTTATTGATCCAGGTGGAATGACATCTGTACCTTGTTTTATATCTAGTGTTATGGCTGGAATATTATCTGGTATCGCACACAAAAAAATACCAAAATCATCAAGGGCTTTTTGGGGAATTTTAATTGGTATGATTTCGGAAAATATAACAATATTTTTAATATATTTTATTTCAAAACCTACAAATTTAGCTATTGATATTATAAGGGCCATATATTTACCTCTTATTGTTGGACAATTGGGGATAGGATTTATGGTTTCTATTGTACAAGTAATAGAAAAAGATAAAAAAGAGATAGAAGAAAGGAAAAAAGCAGAAATAACATCCCTTCAAAGGCAGATTAACCCACATTTTATATTCAATGCTTTGAATACAATAGCATCATTTATACGCTTTGACCCTCAAAAAGCAAGAGAGCTTATAATAAATTTATCTACTTATCTTAGACACAATTTAGAGTTTAATGATAAACCCATAAGTATAAAAAAAGAAATAGATCAGGTAAAATCATTTGTGGAAATAGAAAAAGCAAGATTCGGTGAAAAACTAAAAGTTATTTATGACATAGATGATGTGGATGTTAAAATACCAAGTTTAATTATTCAGCCACTAGTTGAAAATGCCATTATTCATGGAATTTTAAGCAAGGAGAAAAATAAAAGTGGACAAGTAATTGTTTCTGTTAAGGATTTAGGAGAAAAAGTTAAAGTATCTGTTAAAGATGATGGCATAGGAATAGACGACAAAGTTATAGAAGATTTGTATTCAGGAAATATGCCTGAAAATAAAATAGGACTTTATAATGTACATTTAAGGCTAAAATTATATTATCATAGAGGGTTAGACATAAAAAAATTAGACAGTGGAACCTTGATCGAGTTTTACGTGGGGAGGTAAGAAATGAAAGTTATTATAGTTGATGATGAATATCCAGCAAGAAAAGAGTTAAGATATTTTATTGAAAAATATACAGAAATGGAAATTGTGGACGAGTTTGATAATGGATTAGATGTACTTAATTTTATACAGGAAAATACATTAGATGTCATATTTCTAGATATTAATATTCCAAAATTAGATGGAATGCTTTTAGCCAAAACGATAAATAAATTTGAGAGAAAACCCAAAATAGTTTTTATAACTGCTTATGATAATTATGCAGTGGAAGCATTTAATTTAGATACTTTTGACTATATTTTAAAACCATATTCAGATGAAAGAATAATTTCCATGTTAGGTAAATTGAAAAATGCTATCCTTGAAGATAATTGTAAAGATAAAATCGAGTATCAAAAGGTTAGCAATAAAATAAGCCTTTGGAAAAATGATAAAATTCATATAGTTGATGTAAGTGACATTTGTTATTGTGAAGCAAGAGAAAGATATACACATATTTTTACTAAAGATGAAGAATATGAAATAAGAGAATGTATATCAGAAGTAGAAAAAACAATCAATAATGATAGTTTTTTTAGAACCCATAGATCTTATTTAGTAAATCTAGAAAAAATAGAAGAAATAATACCTTGGTTTAACAATACATATATATTAAAACTAAACAAAGGAAAATATGAGATAACAGTAAGTAGGGGTAGAGTGAAATTATTTAGGCAACTTATGAATATATAAATGCAATTCATGTATAATTTATGACAATTCATACATAAGAAATAGTTTTCCGAACTAGAAATAGTATCATTTTGGTATAGAGATGGAAAATGATAAAAGAATACCAATCTCTACAAAAAACTATAGAGGGAGTAGGAATTATGATTACTTTTTTTAGTGCAATTGTTATTTTAGTTTTAGGTTATTTCTTATACGGACGATTTGTAGAAAGAACATTTGGAATTGATGATTCATTAAAAACTCCAGCAATAACTTTAGAAGATGGAGTTGACTATGTTCCAATGGACTGGAAGAAAATATTCCTTATTCAATTTTTAAACATCGCAGGGCTTGGACCAATATTTGGGGCAATTCAAGGGGCATTATTTGGACCGGCAGCATTTTTATGGATAGTATTTGGAACAATATTTGCAGGTGGTGTACATGACTTTTTATCAGGTTATTTATCACTTAAAAATAAAGGAGTATCAGCATCAGAACTTGTTGGTATTTATCTAGGGGAAAATGCAAGAAAAGTAATGGTAGTATTCAGTGTAGTATTATTAGTTTTAGTAGGTGTAGTATTTGTAACTGGACCAGCAGGACTTTTAAACAACTTAACTAAAATCGATACAACAGTATGGGTAGTAGTGATATTTGCTTATTATATTCTAGCAACAATACTTCCAATAGACAAAGTTATAGGAAAAATATATCCTCTATTTGGAGCTGCGCTTATAATAATGGCTGTTGGTATAGCAGGTGGGTTAATAGTAAAAGGTTACAATATACCAGAAGTAGCTTTAACTAACTTACATCCAGGTGGAAAATCAATTTTCCCATATTTATTTATAACAATAGCTTGTGGTGCAATATCAGGGTTCCATGCAACACAATCACCTTTAATGGCTAGATGTGTTGAGCATGAAAGAGAAATAAGACCAGTATTTTACGGATCAATGGTAGCAGAAGGCATCATAGCTTTAATATGGGCAGCAGCAGCAATGGCGTTCTTCCATGGTGAACCACAATTACAAGCACTTTATGGAACAAATCCAGCAGTAGGTGTTCAAGAAATGTCAGTTACTTTACTTGGATCAGTAGGAGCAGGACTAGCAATACTAGGAGTTGTAGCATGTCCAATAACTTCAGGTGATACAGCATTTAGAAGTGCTAGACTTACAATAGCTGACACATTTAATATAAAACAAGATGCAATTAAAAATAGATTTATGATAGCAATACCTTTATTTGCAGTAGGTGTAGCTTTAACATTTATAGATTTTAACATAATATGGAGATATTTTGCATGGTCAAACCAAACATTAGCTATGATAATGTTATGGACAGGAACAATGTTCTTACTTAAGGCTAATAAAAACTATTTTATAACTGTTATACCAGCAATATTTATGACAGTAGTAACATTTAGTTATATAATGCAAGCTCCAGAAGGATTTAGATTATCACCAGCAATAGGTAATGGAGTAGGTTTAGCTGCAGGTTTAATTTTCGCAGTTATATTCTTTAATAAAGTAAGAAAAGTAAAAGCTGAGGGTAATAAACAAAACATAGCTTAATAGTTGATAACATTAATATATAAAACCCCATTATAAAAAAGAAAAAATAAACTACTTGGTATGTGCTAAGTAGTTTATTTTTATGTTGAAAGATTATAAATTTACTTATTTATTGCATTATATTAAACACTTTTTTAATATATAAGTATAGAGATGAGATTAAAAAGGATGGTATATATGAAAGATAAATATTTAATTGGAGAGGTAAGCAAACTGTTCAACATTTCCCGGGACACCTTGGTTCATTATGATAATATAGGTTTATTAAGCCCTAAGAAAGATAAAAATAATGGATATAGATATTATAAAATTGAAGATTTAAATTGCTTAACAGATATAATTTTTTATAAAACATTAAATCTTTCTTTAAATGATATTGATAAGGTAATGAAAGACTCTTCTCCAGAACAAGTTTTAAGCCTTATTAAAGATAAAGAAATATACATACATAAAGAAATCGAAAAACTAAAGAAGGTTCAACAAAGACTAGAGATGATGAAAATATCTGTGGAAGAGTGTATTTATGACTCTAAAAAAGTAGAGCTAGTAAAAGATGAAAGAGAAAGCTACTTCTTTTTAGAAATCACAAAGGAAGATAAGTTCAATGATTTTATAGAACTTGTAGAAAAAATTCAAAATATAGATCAATATATATTTGATTATATAAATTTTTCTTTCTTAATAGATGAAGGTGATTTATTTGATAATGATGCAGAGAAAAAAATCAAATGGGGCCTTACTATAACAGACAATATAGAAAAAATAAAAGATAACATAGAAAGTAAAAGTATTGAATTTATATCAGAAGAACAATATATGTATACGGTAATAGCTTTAGATGACAAGGCTTATGATAATTGGATAAGATATGTAAGAAAAATAGTAATAGAAAATAATATTAATGTATCTGGTCCCATACTTGGACAAATGTTATTAACTGTATATAAAGATGAAAGTCCTATTGATTATTTTGGTCTTTATATTCCTGTGAAATAAAATTTACTGAGTTAATATGGCCATATAATGTATATGCACGAATGACATATGTCATGTAAATTAATAATATGTCTATGATAAAGTATAATTAACATATATATACAGGAGAGTTGCTATGAATAATACTAATCAAGTTATTGAATTTATAAAAGAAATAGAAAATTTAAAATCAGTTACAAGAACTGCTTGGACAAAAACTGGTCGAAGAGAATCTACGGCAGAGCATTCTTGGAGGCTGGCAATGTTGTTAATGGTCTTAGAAGAGGATTTTAAAGATGTTGATATTAACAAAGCCATAAAGATGAGTTTAATTCATGATTTAGGTGAGCTTTATGATGGTGATATATCAGCAAAACTGCAAAGTGTAGATGATAATAAATCGCATATGGAAGAGAGTGCTATGAAAAGAATGTTAACAACATTACCAGAAAGTTTAAGTGGTAAAATATATGATTTGTGGAAAGAATATAATGAGTGTTCTACAAAAGAAGCTAAGCTTGTAAAAGCTATGGATAAACTTGAAACTATAGTTCAACACAACCAAGGGAAAAATCCTGATGATTTTGATTATGAATTTAATTTGAAATATGGATCACAGTATTTTGAAGATAATGGGAAGCTTAGATTAATGAGGAATATAATTGATGAAGATACAAAGCTTAGTATGAAGTAAAAAATATTAAATAAATTTTAAAATTATTTAAAAGTTGCTAAATGATCATAGCAACCTTTTTGTTTTTATAGTAATGTAAAGTCTTATGAGTAAAATTAACAAAATATAACAACAGGTATTATAAAAAGGTTTTATTTATTTCATTTGATTTTTAACTTAATAGAAACAGTGCATTGGTATGCTTACTATAAGCAAAAAACTTTTAAATGATTATTTGGAAAGTAGTCAGATAGAATGATTGAGATTGACAGTGGTTATAATTATATATAAGATAAAATTAAGAGTATATGATGAATTATACTTGTATTATTATCTAGGAGGCTACAACCTGGAAGTTATAAAATAATCACAATTATTAATAGTTGAGGATTTAATATGGAGGAGGTTATAGAATGAACAATTCAAAAAAATTTTTTATATGCAGTGTTTGTGGAAACTTAATAGAAATGATAGACCATAAAGGACCTAAAGTAGTATGTTGTGGTAAAACAATGAATGAGCTAGTGGCAAATACAACAGAAGCCTCAGTAGAAAAACATATACCAGTATTAAATATAAATGAAAATAAAGTAAAAGTACAAGTTGGAAGCACATTACATCCTATGATACAAGAGCATCATATAAGTTGGATATATCTGCTAACTACACAAGGTGTGCAACGTAAACATTTAGAAATAGATAGTGATCCAATTATAGAATTTACATTAACTGAAGATGATAAAGTATTAGAAGCATATGCTTATTGTAATCTTCATGGATTATGGAAAGTAGAATTATAGATAAAAAGCTAAGTGAGTTATCTAAAATATAAGATAATTGTATATGAAGAACTCTAGCAATTAGAGTTCTTTTTGCTTGTACGAAAGTATGTTGTAGGTTTACTGGGTATTTATTATTTCTATAAATATTTACATTTAATTAATTATAAAAAAATAAGAAAAATGGGTGTATAAGGAATTTTGCGCTTGAGCACGACATCAAAGTACAAGAGTAATATAAACCGATGTTAATAGTAACTATATTATATATATTTAATATAGTTACTATTTTTTTATTATTAACATATTCTAAGAAAAAACATATTATATTTTTGTATATACCTTGACAGGCGAAGTATATAAAGTTACTATAATAGTAAAATAAGGAAAAAGGAGATGCTACTCTTGTCAATTACATCAGATTTACTAAGGGGACATACAGACACCATAATATTAAATGAACTTATAAAAGGCGATAGCTATGGATACGCCATTAATAAAGTAATAAAAGAAAAAACAAATAATCTTTATGAATTAAAAGAAGCTACATTATATTCAGCATTTAGAAGGTTAGAAAAAGCTGAGTTAATTACATCATATTGGGGAAATGAAGGAAGTGGAGCTAGAAGAAGATATTATTCAATCACTGAAATGGGAAGACAAACTTATGAACAGAATAAGTTGGATTGGGAAGAAGCTAAAAATATAATTGATAGTTTAATTTAAGGAGGATGGTATATTATGATAGGAAACTATGAAGTGAAAATAAAGGATTATGTACAAGAACTATTTGAAAATGCGCCCCAAAATCGAAGAACAGAAGAGTTTAAAGAAGAATTATTAGCAAATTTATTAGATAAATATTATGACTTATTACAAAGCAATATGGACGATGAGATAGCTTACAATAAGGTTATTTCAAGTATAGGAAATATTGATAATTTATTTGAAAAAGATCCTTTAGAAATAACGAAGGAAAGTTGGGATAAGAAAAAAAGTGCAAAAATTACTGCAATATCAGTAATGATGTATATATTATGCCCTGTAAGTGTAATAGTTTTTGAAGGCTTAGGATTTGAAACTTTAGGAGTAGTTATAATGTTCTTATTAATAGCAGGAGCTACAGGTCTTTTAATTTATAACAATATGACAAAGCCACAATATATTAAAAAAGATGATACTTTAGTAGAGGATTTTAAAGAATGGAAAAGTACTACTAATAAAAGTAGAAGAGTGAGAAAATCTATTGAAAGTGCTATGTGGGCAATAATTACAGCAATATATTTACTAATAAGCTTTACAACAGGTGCATGGCATATAACATGGATAATGTTTATAATAGGTGCAGCTATAGAAAAAGTAATAAGAGCTTACTTTGAATATAAGGAGATAGATTAATGAATGATAAAAATTGGGTCAAATTTAGAATGATCATTTGGTCTATTGTTGCAATTTTATTATCACTAGTATTAGCAGTAGGCATAAAAGGATGGGGTGGAAATGTATTTTCAGGTAATATTTTTAATAGAAGCTTTACAGCCTCAAATATGAAAGTAGTAAAAGAATTAAAATTTGATGATATAAATCATATAAAGGGTATAAAAACTGATTTTAACGCCAGTGATTTAATTATTACTGAAAATAATGAAGATAATATAAAAGTAATTGTGAAATGCAATAAAATATTAAAAAATAATAAGTATATCAATGCGCACATTAATTCAGATACATTAAAACTTGAGGATTTTAATAATAAATCAAGTAGAAATATATTTGGAATATTTAATGGATATTCTTTACAAGTGGAAATAAAGATCCCAAAATCTTATAAGGAAAATATAGCTATTAACAACAGAGTAGGTGATATAACATTTGATTCAAATTTAAATTTAAATAATCTATCTATTGATGTTATAACTGGAGATATTGATGGAAATCAAAAAATAAATTCTAATAAAATTACTATAAACAACAAAGTTGGAGATGTGAACTTTAATTATCTATATGGGAAAGAAGTATCTATTAAAGGAAAAACTGGAGATATTGATATAGACAAATTTAGTGGAAAAGGTAGTATAGAATCTCAAGTTGGAGATATAACTTGTGATATAGAAAATTTAAATGGAGACTTTAGGATTAAATCAAAGGTTGGAGACGTGGAGTTATATACAAATAAAAATTTAAGTTTTATTTTTGAAGGAAATAATAATTTTGGAGATTTAGATACAAAATTAGAGTTTAACAATGTATCACAATCATCAGATTCTTTTATTGGACAATATGGAAATAATCCAGTGAATAAGATTATAGCAAATGTAAAAACAGGAGATATAAGCATAAATGATTAAAAAAGAAGGACTAAGTTCCTTCTTTTTTTATGTGCTAAAATATTATAAATTATGTGATTTAAGATTACTTTAAGATAAGAATGATATGATTTTTTCATAAGGATAAATGATTTTATGGAGGATGAACTTATGAATAAAAAATTAATAGCAGTTTTATCTGCTTTTTCATTATGTGTAAGTATGACGGCATGTTCAAATAAAAATAATGATACATCAAAAGAAAGTAAAGCTGGTAGCACAAATATTAGTACAACAACTAACAAAAATGCTACAACCTTGTTAAGTAAATCAAGTGAAGAAGTAGAAACAATAAGAAATATCGGTACATATATAAAGCTTAGTGATAATAATACAACTGTTGAAGGTAGTGGTGTGGATGTAGATGGAAATGTAATTACTATAAATACGGCAGGAACGTATAGTATTAGCGGAAAGTTAAGTGATGGACAAATTATAGTAAATACAGATAAGGAAAAGAAGACTTATATTCTTCTAGATGGAGTTGATATTACATGTAAAAGTAATTCTCCAATTCAAATATTAAGCTCTGAAAAAACTGTATTTGCCATAGCTGATGATAGTGAAAACAAAATTTCAGATGGGGAAACTTATGATAAAGCAGAAAATAACCAAGATGCAGCAATATTTAGTAAAGAAGATCTTACTTTTATAGGAAATGGATATTTGCAAGTTAATGGGAATTACGATAAGGGAATAGTGAGCAAAGATGATTTAATGATTGAAAGTGGGAATATAAGTGTAAAATCAGTGGCAGATGGAATAAAGGGAAAAGACTCTATTGTAGTTAGAGGCGGAAAATTAACTATAGATGCAGGTGGAGATGGAATTCAAGCATATAACGCTGAGGAAGAAGATAAAGGTTATGTATCTTTAGAAGATGGAACTATAAAAATTACAGCAGAACAAGATGGAGTTCAAGCAGAAACTAACTTGTTAGTAGCTGGTGGAAATATTGATATTACAACTGGTGGAGGAAGCAAAAATAGTAGCAGTAAAGATGGATGGGGCCAATGGGACGGTGGTAAACCAGGAGAATCTATGAAAAGTAATACTACTGAAACAGAAGACACTACTAGTGCAAAAGGAATTAAAGCAAGTTCTGTAATTCAAGTAGATGATGGAAGTATTAATATAGACTCTTCTGATGATTCAATACATTCAAATAGTAAATTGATTGTAAACAATGGAGATTTTAACTTGTCTTCTGGAGATGATGGAACTCACGCAGATGCTGAACTAGAAATCAACGGTGGTACATTAAATATAACAAAGTCTTATGAAGGAATAGAAGCTACAGATATAACTATAAATGACGGAGATATACATGTGGTATCCAGTGATGATGGATTAAATGCAGCAGGTGGAGCAGATGGATCGTCTACAAATGGAAGACCAGGGCAAAATAAAATGGAGTCAACAACAAGTGGCACAGCAACTATAAACGGTGGATACTTAGTTATAAATGCTAATGGAGATGGATTAGATGCAAATGGCAATTTAACAATGACAGGAGGAACTGCCATAGTAAATGGACCAACTAATGGAGGAAACGGATCATTAGATTATGATGGTGATTTCAATATGAGTGGAGGAACTTTAATAGCAGCAGGAAGTTTAGGAATGGCTCAAACTCCAAGTTCTTCATCAAAATTAAATACCATAAATGTAAGTTTAACTTCTCAAGAAGCTAATACTTTAATAAGGGTAGAATCAGAAAATGGTGATGATATAGTTACTTTTTCACCTGCTAAAACTTATTCATCAGTAGTTATATGTACTCCTAATATAAAATCAAAAGAAACATACAAGGTATATGTGGGAGGATCTTGTAGTGGAAAAGAAAAAGATGGATTATACTCAGGTGGAAGTTACACTAAGGGAACTGAGGTAGGAAGTAGTGAAATTTCAGATGTAATAACTAATATTACTCAAGAAGGTGTGTCAAGTAATAGTAATCAACCAGGAGGCGTTGGAGGAAATAGAGGCGAAAAGATGACTCCTCCTTCTGGAAATAATAGTAGTATGGAAAATATGTAAAGGTCATTAAAAAAAGAGATTATCTAAATAAATTATTTAGGTAGTCTCTTTTTTATTTATTTTAATCTAGTGAAGTATTGTAATCTATTGTAATTATATAAGCAAATGGTGATATGATAATATTTATATAAGTACAATATTTTGAGGGGGAAATGGGTATGGAATATATTTATAAATTCATTGAATATATAAATGAAAATAGTATATTAAGCATTGGTTTACTGATTTTTGTAATCTTCTTTTTAGTGTACTTATACACAAATAAAGAAGAAACTGAAAATTATCTAGGATTAAAATTAGTAGGATTCTATTTATTAGGGGCATTTACATTTAATTTTAATCTTGATAGCTTTACTTTAATCATTCCTGTAGGTTTTATTATATATTTAGCTTTTATGAAAAACAAAGAAAGAGCAAATAATATAATAAAGAAAAAGGCAAGTGTTTTAGGTGTTGTTATACTTTGCTTAGGGGGGCTAAATTCATTAATATATAATAAGGTAGAATATAGAGATAGAGAAATACCTATAAAAAACATAAGTATTAAAAGTTTAAAAAATGATTATGAAATTATAAAAAAAGAATTAGATATAGAGCATATGTTAGGTGTGGAGTCTTTTGAATTAGAGTACAATGAAAATAATAAAATAAGAAGTCTACGTTATACTATACAAGATTTAAACAATAAGACTTATTATATATCAGGGAATGATAATGGCTATAGTATAAGTACAAGAAAAACAAATGAAAACGAAAATGAAATTTCAATGTTTAGTTCAATTGATAATTATAATATGTACATTGAAAAACTTTTAGATGCTATAAGCAATATAAAATTTAAGAAATATGAAAATAGTGCTTATTATACTGTAATATATAGAGATGAAGAAGAGTTTTACGAGGATGATGATAGTTTATATACTGTAGACTTGAGCAATTATTCAACAGAAAAATTAAATTCAAAAAATCCCCTAGATAATGCTGTTGCTATAAGCCATATGCCTATGAGAGAACTCAGTGAAGGTTCATGGGAAAGTATAAAAACGGATACTTATTTAATAAGTTATGAGATAGATGAAGAACAGGAAGAATAGCTTTATTAATGAAGAAAGACTGTATGAAAATTAAATTATATACAGTCTTTTATAATATATTTATATAAAATAGCCAATTAAAAATAGATTTTATTTTTACAAAGAAAGAGGTAATTCCACCGTAAAGGTTGCATCTTTATTAAAATTACTAGTAGCATAAATTTTTCCTTTATGCTGTTCAACAATAGATTTTGCAATTGACAGACCTAGTCCATATCCACCAGTTTCCCTATCTCTAGAATCATCTACTCTATAAAATCTTTCAAATATTTTATTTAGCTTATCCTTAGGAATACCATCTCCAGTATTTTTTATTATTAATTTAGCTTTATTTTTATCTGTAATTAATACAACAGAGATAGAGCCACATTTATTTGTGTATTTAACTGCATTATCCATAAGAATACTAAGCAATTTTTTTACACTATCATCATTACCATTTATCATGATATTTTTACTTATATTAGTTTCTAGTGTGATTCTATTTTCAAAAATAACAGCATCAAAAGTTAAAAGCATACTATATACAATATTGCTAAGATTCATATTTGAAAATATTAATTTATTTTCCTTCACATCTAACTTTGCAAGAGAAAGCATTTCATTTACTAAATCAGACATTCGATCTGACTGAGAATCAATATACTTAATCCATTTAGATTGATTTTTTATTGTATCTTCAGGGTTGCTCATTAATAATGAAGTATTTGTTTTAATTATGCTTAAGGGCGTTTTTAACTCATGAGAAGCATCTGCAATAAATTGCCTTTGCTTATTAAAAGTTTCCTTAATAGGTTCGATGCTTTTATTAGTAAGAAAAATACTTATTATTAGTAGAATAACAAGGCTTATGGATCCAGCTAAAACAAAAATCTGTATTAATCTTATTTTTAAACTTTCCTCTGAGGATATATTTAAAAGTACAATTTTTGAATAATTTCCAAATGACCTTTTTTCATATTTATAAGTATAATCATCTATTTTAGTTTTGCCCCTATCCTTAGTATTTTTATAAATACTGTTTATACAGTTTTGTAATTTTGCAGCAGTCATGTCGTAATTGAGATGAACAAAGTAATTTGTTATACTTCCACTATTATCAAGTTCTACAATGATATTTCCATTATTAGGTTTTTGTTTTGGAGCATTATTCATAAGTGAATCAATAGTCATATTTGTTTCCCTGTTAATGCTATGGTTGGTCATAAAATAGAGAAATCCAAAAATACTTATAAAAACTACAGTTAGCAAAGTCATATTTATTAAAATAAATCTTGTTTTTAGTTTTTTAAACATTATTGCTCCTCCAGTTTATATCCAGCTCTTCTTATGGTTGTGATTTTAACAGAAGAGTTAATAAAAGTTAGTTTTTTTCTAATAAAGGAGATATAAACCTCTATGTTATTGTATTCAACATCAGAATCAAATCCCCAAAGTTTAGTGATTAAATCATCTTTACTTACAATATTTTTAGGTCGTTGCATAAAATAGTTTAGTATTTCAAACTCTTTTTGAGTGAGAGTTACTTTAGCATCTTTACAACTTAAATCGTAATTGGATATATTTAAATTAATATCACCATAACTTAATAAATTATCATTTATTACTTCACCTTTTCTTCGTGAAATTGCTCTAATTCTTGCTAATAATTCCTTTGGATCAAAAGGTTTTGCTAAGTAATCATCCGCGCCTAAATCAAGACCAGTGACTTTGTCATCAACGGAGTCTTTGGCCGTTAATAAAAGTATAGGTGTTGAAATATTTTCTTTTCTAAGTTTATTTAAAATTTCCAATCCATTTAGTTTAGGAAGCATTATATCCAAAATTATTACATCATAAATGCATGTTAGAGCGTATTCCAATCCGTTTTCTCCATCATAAACTGCATCAACACTATATTTATTGTTAATTAATATTTGACTTAAGGCTTCAGAAAGTTGTTTTTCATCTTCTACTAATAAAAGTTTCAATATATTTTCCTCCAAGAAGCTTCAACTTGAGCAAGGTCTTTATTCAAAGTTTAAAGGTGCCTACACATCTCTAAGATAAAGCGAATTTTATTATATTATACAACAAAACCCCTTAAAAAATTTTAAGGGGAAACAAATTAATTATCACCATAGCTTGTACTAGAAAGGGTAAGGGTAATATTTAAGTTACCATTTCTACATCTCAATTCATCTAAAAATGACTTTTGATTTACATCAGGCTTAAGGTTAATTAAATAGCTTAATTCAAATAAAGAGCCAAAGTCTCTTGTTCTAACGCGTTCTATATTATAAGAAGCAGTATAATTATCTAATATTTCTTCAAAGACACCTTCATAATTTAAATCTTCAGGTATAGTAATTTTTAATTGCATAGTTTTATTTTTAGGCTCTGTAAACTTAGTTATATGTAAGCCTATCATTACCGCAGATAATATTAATGTAAATAAAACAGCATAAGTAATATATCCCATACCACAAGTAAGGCCAATGGCTAAAGTAAAGAATATATATGCAATATCTTTTGGGTCTCCAGGTGCACTTCTAAAACGAATTATGGAAAATGCTCCTGCTAAAGAAAAAGCTCTAGCTACATTGTTGCCAACAAGTAAAATAATTATAGATATTATTACAGGCAGCATAATTAAAGTTGTACTAAATCCTGAGTTATAATTTGATTTTTTGTTTGTTTTCATATAGACCACGCTAATTAAAATTCCTAAAACTATAGACGTGGTTATTACTATAAGAGAATTGGTCAGAGTAAAGGATTCTCCAGTTGTTGATGCGATTATTGTTTCTAACATATCTCAGCTCCTATTTCATTATTTTCTTTATTACTTAAGCAATATTTCATAAATTCATTACCATATTTTGAAAAATGAGTTGGATAAATTTCCAATTCAGATAAAATTCTTGTAAACCATAAAGGTATGGCACCTAATATTTTTACTTCCATAAGGTATTTTCCTTCTCCAACTACATCTTCACCAAAACTACCTTCTTCCAAGTGAAGGTGATTTCTTCTAGTTAAAACCCTTGAATCAAAAGTAACTCTAAATTCAGGATTATCCTTGCAAAAGAAAGCATTTCTATCATAAGAAATAAACACAGTAGGATAAACTTTTGTATTATTAAGATAGTACTCTATTTCACTAAGAACCTGATTATCCATGTAATCTTCAACTAGGGGTGTTTTATTATTATAAAGAAATTCATAAGCATCACCTAAGGAAAGAGAAAGTCTTCTTTTACTAACGATACCGTTGATTTTCTTCTTTAGCTCCAAGAATACTTTATCATTAGTATTAGTTGGAACCTTATAACTTCTTAGTCTAAGTTTTTCTTTATAATATGGTTTTGATATGGAATGTCTTATGACATCACTATTTTTTGTATCATAATAGATGTTATAGATACTATAAGTATTGTTGTTTTGGCAAAATTTATCATGGTTCATATAATCCAGAAGTTTTGGAAGTATCTCATTATATTGGCCCTCTGATATTAAAAATTTTTTCTCATAGCGTTTAAATGATTTTATTGCCATATTTATCACCTCTTTAGCAATGTATTTTATAATATGAGTATAATAATTTAACCTTAAAAGAATCTTAAAGATAAATTTTTAACATATTTTTATTAAAATAAATTTTTCTTATGGAATATAAACATAATTTGGTATAGAATTAAATTGTAAGAATAATAAAAAATATTTTAGGTTCTTTAACGATTAATAGGGAAAGAGGTGAAACCCCTCTACAACCCCCGTTACTGTAATGTGGACGAAACTCAGCAAACCACTGTAGTATGAACTATGGGAAGGTGAGGAGTAGAATGAAGCTAAGTCAGGATACCTGCCTAAAATATCAAAAGAAATTTCTTCGGGGTGAAGGAAGTATCTTATTAGAAAACATTTTATGTTGGAAATTAAAAGATACGAACCTGGCCTTTTGGTTAGGTTTTTTTAATTATCAACAAATAAGGAAACATAATATTTAGTTACAACAAGAAAACCTAGTTAAATGAATCAAAATAATAAGATATACACCCTAAAAATAATTAAAAGGGAGATGTATGTAGTATGAAAAAAAGTAATGTAAAATGGTCATTAATAGCAGCATTTATGCTAATGATCACACCAGTAGTCTCAAATGCAATGCACATCATGGAAGGTTTTTTACCAGTAAAATGGGCAATAATTTGGTGGGTAATATTTATTCCATTTTTCGTAGTAGGACTTAAAAATATTGCTAAAATAGTTAAAGAACAACCTAAAAAGAAATTATTATTAGCTCTTTGTGGAGCCTTCGTCTTTGTATTATCAGCATTAAAAATTCCATCAGTTACAGGAAGTTGCTCACATCCAACAGGTGTAGGACTTGCGGCAATATTATTTGGACCTAGTGCAACAGTTGTTTTAGGTACAATAGTATTATTATTCCAAGCATTGTTATTAGCTCATGGTGGAATTACAACTTTAGGAGCAAATGCTTTTTCAATGGCAATTGTAGGGCCATTAGTTTCTTTTGGAATATGGAAGCTATGTAAGGACAAAATGGATAAAAAAGTTGCAGTATTTTTAGCAGCAGCCTTAGGTGATTTGTTAACATATACAGTAACATCATTCCAATTAGGTCTTGCTTTCCCGGATCCAGCAGGTGGATTTATGGCTTCGGCAGTAAAATTCCTAGGAGTATTCTTTGTTACTCAAGTACCTATAGCAATAGCAGAAGGATTACTTACAGTTATAATTTATAACTTTATAACTGAAAATGAGGAGAGAGAGGTGTTAGCATAATGCAAAGTTCAACAACAAAAAAGTCTAGTAATATGAAGTTAACTGTGATTTTGTTTCTATTAGTTTTAGCTATAATTATTGTTCCATTAATAACTCAAAAAGGTGCGGAGTTTGGAGGAGCAGATGGAGAGGCAGAAGGTGTAATAACTGAGATAAATCCAGAGTATGAGCCATGGTTTAGTAGTTTAGTAGAACCTGCAAGTGGGGAAATTGAAAGTTTACTATTTGCATCGCAAGCAGCACTTGGAGCAGGAATAATAGGATATTATATAGGAACTACTAGAACTAAGAAAAAAATGAGAGAAGAAAGTTTAAATGATAATAGATGATTATGCTTATAAAAATAAGCTATCTAAAGTAAATCCAAATATGAAATTTGCCATAGGCATGCTACTACTAATTTTATCTTTAATTAATCCTTACAATTATATATCCTTATTGGTTATAGGTATAATGAGTTTTGTTATAGTTGGAATTGCAAAAATTGAATTTAAAGATTATATTCATTTTATTAAAATTCCCTTGGTATTTTTAATTTTAAGTATAATTATGATACTTTTAAATTTTTCTAAAGATAAAGAATCATTATTATACAGTATAAATATAGGAAGTTTATATATAGGTGTTTCAAATGAATCAATAGTATCATCAACACGTTTATTTTTTAGAGCATTATCATGTTTGACTTGTATTTATTTTATAATGCTTACAACACCTTTTAATCAATTAATATTTGTATTTAAAAAACTACATTTACCAGATATAGTTTTAGAAATTTCCATGTTAATGTATAGATTTATATTTATATTTATGGAAGAAGTTTCAGATATAAGAAAATCTCAAGAACTTAGATTTGGATATATAAATTTGAAAAATGGATATAACTCTTTTGGGTTATTAGTAAATATGTTATTCAAAAGGATGATGATAAGATATGATGAGATGAGTATAGTTTTAGATATGAAGCTTTATGATGGCACATTTTATATTGTAGAGGAAGATTAATAATGTTTAAAATAAATAATTTAACATATCAATATGACAAAAAAAGAAAAGCCTTAAATAATATAACTATGGATTTTAATAATGGTGATATTATTGGAATAATAGGTTCAAATGGATCTGGAAAGTCCACATTATTTAATAATTTAATGGGGATTTTAAAAGCTACACAAGGAGAAATATTATATAAAAACAGTCAGCTTAAATATGATAAGAAAAGTTTATACAATTTAAGAAAAGAAGTGGGTATAGTGTTTCAAGATCCAGAAAAACAAATTTTTTATTCAATGGTATATGATGACTTGGCCTTTGCTCTTAGAAATATTGGTATGGATGAAAAAACCATAAAAGCTAGAATTAGCAAAGCTCTAGAAGCTGTTAATGGTGAAGAGTTTATAGATAGACCAGTACATAGTTTAAGCTTTGGCCAGAAAAAAAGAGTGGCGATTGCATCAGTAATAGCTATGGAAAATAACCTTGTTTTATTAGATGAACCAACAGCAGGTTTAGATCCAGAAAGCACAAGAGCGATTGTAAACATAATTAAAACAATGTACGAAAAAGGAAAGAAAATAGTAATTACTAGTCATGATATGAATTTGATTTATGATATATGTGATTATGTATATGTACTAAATCAAGGAAAAATAATTAATGAAGGTAATGTGGAAGAAGTATTTATTGATGAAGAAAAAATAGAAGAAGCAGGCTTAGAACTTCCGTGGCTTGTAAAACTTAATAAGAATATGAACTTGCCTTTGTTTAGAAAAGAGGAAGATTTATATAATTATTGGAGTGAAAATATGGGAGTTAATTTAAATAAAATAGCTAAATAAAAAATACGATATAAAAAAATAGATTAAATCCATATTTTGCTATAAATATGGATTTTTTTTATTTTTCATGATAGAATTTAACTCTCTAATAAATAAAGAAACAAACGAATATGGAGGTAGAAAATGAATATTGCAGTTGTAGGTATAAATCATAATTTATCACCTATTAGCATTAGGGAAAAAGTATCCTTTACTGACGCACATAAAATAGAAGCAATTAATATACTTTTAGATAAGGATATTGACGAGATAGTAATACTTTCTACTTGCAATAGAAGTGAAATTTATATTAGCTGTGATAATTTAGAAAAGGGTGTTGAAATAGTTAAAAATTTTTATGAAGAATTTTTTGAGTTAGATAACATTAAAGAATATTTATTTAGCAAAAAGAGTGAAGAAGCAATAAACCATTTGTTTATTGTAACCTCGGGGTTAGATTCCCTAGTTCTTGGAGAAGACCAAATTTTAGGTCAAGTAAAGGGTTCACATGAGTTCGCCATGAAATTAGGAGCTACTAAAAAATTTTTAAATAAACTATTTAGAGAAGCTATTACAACAGCAAAAGAAGTTAAAACTATAACTAAAATTTCTGAGCAGCCTTTATCCATAAGTTATATAGGTATAAAACTTTTAAAAGAAAAAATAGGTAGCTTAAAGGATAAGAATATATTAATAATAGGTTTAGGCAAAATGAACCTATTAACAATAAAGCACCTAGAAGAAGAAACGGTGGGTACCATCTATATTGCCAATAGAAGTGTAGATAAATTTAAAGAAATACAAAATAAATATAGTAATATAGAATATGTGCAATACAAAGATAGATACAATATTTTACGAGAGAATAAAATAGATATAGTGATAAGTGCAACGTCAGCACCACATTTAGTTATTAAATATGAAGATATGCCTATTATAAATAATCATATTTATTTTATGGATTTAGCGTTGCCTAGAGATAT
The DNA here is from genome assembly GCF_036812735.1 of Terrisporobacter glycolicus ATCC 14880 = DSM 1288. Classification (NCBI taxonomy): domain Bacteria; kingdom Bacillati; phylum Bacillota; class Clostridia; order Peptostreptococcales; family Peptostreptococcaceae; genus Terrisporobacter; species Terrisporobacter glycolicus. Next base: position 646,883 of record NZ_CP117523.1, read on the forward strand.
TGATTTTAAAATTAATGAATTAAAACATGCCAAAGTTTATTGTATTGATGATTTAAAAGAGATACAGCATAAAAATGATAATATGAGAATTAGTTTATCAAAAAAAGCTTATGAAATAATCAATGAAAAAATAAAAGAGTTTATTGTATGGGTAGATGTTTCCAATATAGATCCAACTATTCAATCTCTCAATAACAAATGTTTTGAAATAAAAGAGGATACTCTAGACTATATTTTTAGGAAAATTGATTTAAATCAAAGAGAGCAAAAAATAATTGATAAAATGTTAACTTCAGCATTAAAAAGACTAATTAGAGAGCCTATTATTAATTTAAAACAAGCAAAAAACAAAGGCAAAAGAGAAGAATATATAAAGACAATAGAAGAATTATTTGCTACTTAGGAGGAAACATATGAAACATACTAAATCTGAAGAGTTATATAAAGAAGCTGTAAAATACATACCAGGAGGAGTAAATAGTCCTGTAAGGTCCTTTAATTCTGTTGGGATAAGTCCAATATTTGCAAAGAAAGCACATGGAAGTAAAATTACAGATGTGGATGATAATGAATACATAGATTATATTTGTTCTTGGGGGCCATTAATGTTAGGTCATAGTAACGAAGAGATATCTAAAGGTATAGGTGAAATGATTGCTAGTGGAACAAGTTTTGGTTTAGCAACTGAGATTGAAGTTGAAATGGCAAAATTAATAGTTGACGCTTATCCAGCAATAGATCAAGTTCGCATGGTTAACTCAGGAACAGAAGCAACTATGAGTGCATTAAGAGTTGCTAGAGGATTTACTAAAAGAAATAAAATAGTAAAATTTGAAGGATGTTATCATGGTCATTCGGATGGTCTACTAGTAAAATCGGGATCAGGAACAATAACCTTTGGAGTTCCAACAAGTCCTGGGGTTCCAGAAGATATAGTTAAAAATACTTTAGTATGTAAATACAATGATATAGAAGATGTGAAAAGAGTATTTGAAGAAAATGGGGAAGATATAGCAGCCATAATAGTAGAAACTATTGGTGGAAATATGGGTATTGTACCAGGAAAGCAAGAATTTATAGAATTTTTAAGAGAAATATGTGATGAATATAAAACTGTTTTAATTTTCGATGAAGTTATAACTGGATTTAGATTATCTTACAACAGTTCATTAGAATATTTTGGAGTAAAACCTGACATGGTTTGTTTTGGTAAAATCATAGGTGCGGGAATGCCTGTAGGAGCTTATGGTGGTAAAAAGGAAATAATGGAAGTTGTATCGCCAATAGGACCTGTTTATCAAGCTGGAACTTTATCAGGGAATCCTCTTGCCATGTACTTAGGAAAAAGAAATTTAGAAGTATTAAGAGATAATCCGCGAATTTATGAAGAATTAAATGAAAAGGCAGATAAGCTAGAGCAAGGAATAAAGGATAATTTAAAAAAATTAAATCTTAATTATACAGTTAATAGAGCTGGCTCTTTAGTTTGTTTATTCTTTAAAGAAGGTTCAGTAGAAAATTACGATGATGCAATAGAAAGCAACATAGAAAAATATAATAAGTACTTTAAGGAAATGTTAGATAGGGGAGTATTAATAGGTCCTAGTCAATTTGAGGCTATGTTTTTATCTTATGCTCATAGCAATGAAGATATTGAATATACAATAAAGTGTAATTATGAATCTTTGAGAGCAATTCACAATTTATAAATTAAAATTTTAACAAAAATAACAAAAAAATAACTATTTAATAATATTTATATATATAAAAAATATTAATATGTTTTGCACAATAGTAAAAATAACTATAATTAAAATATATAAATTTTTTTATGAAATAAGAAGAGAATTGTAAAATTTAATAAAATTAGTTTAGGTTTTAGGGAAAAAGGTAAAAGCCTTTGCAGCCCCCGCTACTGTAAAACGGATGAAACCATAATTACCACTGTCAAATTGATGGGAAGGTATGGGAGTAAAATGATGTTAAGCCAGGATACCTGCCAAAACTAATTATATATAGAAAATCTCGGGGTGAAGATTTGATTTTATGTTACATAGTAAAATCCTAGCCATTAGAGCTGGGATTTTTTGGTATTTTATATAAAATGGAAAGGATTAATGCTATGGGAAAAAAAATAATGCTTCAAGGAACTGCATCAAATGTGGGAAAAAGCATAATAACTACGGGACTATGTAGAATTTTCAAACAAGATAATTATAAAGTAATACCTTTTAAATCTCAAAATATGGCTCTTAATTCTTTTATAACAAAAGAAGGTTTGGAAATGGGAAGAGCTCAAGTTTCTCAAGCTGAAGCTTGTGGAATAGATCCTATTGCAGATATGAATCCCATATTATTAAAACCAAATGGAAATAACAAAAGTCAAGTTATAGTAAGAGGAAAAGTAGTAGGAGATATGTCCTCGAAAGAATATTATGAGTATAAATTAGAGCTAGAGAAAATATTAGATGACATATTTAAAGAATTCGAGGGAAAATTTGACATAGTTGTAATGGAGGGTGCAGGTAGCTGTGCTGAAATAAACTTAATGGATAGAGATATATCAAATATGGGAATGGCACAAATTGCAGATGCACCAGTTATATTAATTGGTGATATAGACAGAGGTGGAGTATTTGCATCAATAGTAGGTACAATAATGTTACTTCCTGAAAAAGACAGAGAACGAGTTAAAGGTGTAATAATTAATAAATTCAGAGGTAGAAAAGAACTTTTAGAATCTGGTGTAAAAATGCTTGAAGATATTATAAAAGTTCCCGTTCTTGGAGTTATACCATATACTGACATAAAAATCGAAGAGGAAGACAGTGTAACTACTAGATTTAAGAAAAAAGTAGACAAAGGAGATATTCATATAGAAGTGATAAGAACACCTCATATGTCTAACTTTACAGATTTTAATATATTTGAAACACAAGAAGATGTGAGTCTTAGGTATGTTGATTATGGAGAATCTCTTGGAAATCCTGATATGGTAATTATTCCAGGAACCAAGTCAACAATAGATGACTTAATATTCTTGAGAGAAAATGGCTTAGAGAATCAAATTAAAGAGCTTCACAAAAGAGGAAAACTTGTACTGGGTATTTGTGGTGGGTATCAGATGTTAGGAAAAGTGCTAAAAGACCCATATCATGTGGAAAATGATCTGGAAGAAGTGGAAGGTATAGGTCTTTTAGATGTAGAGACGACTTTCGAACTAGAAAAAACTACAACTCAAGTTAAAGCTATATTAGGAGATAATTTATATGGATACCTTGCAAATTTAAATAAAAAAGAAGTCAATGGATATGAAATTCATATGGGAATGACAAGAAGAAGAGAAAATAGTGATAATTTTGCCACTGTAACAGAAAAACTTGGCGAGATTGTAAGCTATGAGGTTGGTAGCGTAAATAATCAGTGTAATGTTTTTGGAACTTATCTACATGGAATATTTGATGATATAGATTTTACAAGAACTATTTTAAATAACATAAGGAAAATGAAAAACTTAGAGCCTGTTGAAAGTAAAGTTGAGTCATTTGATGAGTTTAAAAATCAAGAATATGATAAATTAGCAGATTTTTTAAGAGAACATTTAGATATGAAAAAAATATATGAAATAATGAATTAAAATTAGCTACGCTTAAGCCACTGCGTGGGCGCTTCACTTCATAGCGCCAACGAGATGCCTTTGCGACCGCTTCAGGCAACGACCTTGCTTAAAATAATTCGAATTAGGTGGTAATATGAAAAAAATATTAATTGCAGGAACAAATAGTGGAGTAGGAAAAACTACAATTTCCTTAGGAATAATGCAAGCATTGACAAAAAGAAATCTAAAAGTACAGCCTTATAAAGTTGGACCTGATTATATAGACCCTTCTTATCATACATTTATTACTGGAAGATATTCAAGAAACTTAGATTCATATATGCTTGAAGATGAAAAAATTAAATATATAGTTAAAAATTCTTCAAAAGATGCAGATATTTCAGTGATTGAAGGTGTAATGGGATTATACGATGGTTATGGAATAGATTTAGATGATTGTACTAGTTCATATACTTCAAAAATGTTAAAAACACCAGTAATTTTAGTCATAAACGCAAAGGCAATGGCAACATCTGCTGCTGCTATGGTACTGGGATATAAAATGTTAGATGAAAATGTAAATATAGCTGGGGTTATTACAAATAATGTAAAAAGTGAATCGCATTATAATACTTTAAAAGAATCTATAGAAAAATATACTGGTGTGGAGGTACTTGGGTATTTTCCTCCTAATAAAGAATTTTCTTTAGAATCTAGACATTTAGGACTAGTACCTTCAGTTGAGATAAATTCTTTAAAAGCGAAGTTTGATAACTTGGCAGATGAAATAGAAAAGTATATAGATATTGATAGGATAATTGAAATATCTGAAACTGAGGATTTTAATACTTCTTTTAATCTAGAAGATTTCATAGAAAAAAATAAGGCAACAGGTAAAACAATAGCCATAGCTTATGATAAAGCTTTTAACTTTTATTATAGAGAAAACATAGAACTATTTGAAAAGCTAGGCATGAACATAAAGTACTTTAGCCCTATTAGTGACAAGAAACTTCCGATGTGTGATTATATTTACATCGGAGGTGGATTCCCAGAAGTTTTTGCAAAAGAGTTGGATGAAAACCAAGAAATTAGAATTTCTATCATGAATGCTCATTATAATAATATTCCTATATATGCAGAATGTGGTGGGCTAATGTATCTTGGAGAAACATTAAAAAATCCAAATAATGATATTTATAATATGATTGGAATTTTTAAAGGATGTAGCAAAATGACATCTTCACTTAAAAGATTTGGATATTGTTTAGGTGAGGCTAAGGAAGATACTATTCTAGCTAAAAAAGGACAAATAATTAAAGGTCATGAGTTTCATCATTCAATTTTTGATAGCCAAGAAGAATGTGCTTATTATATGAGAAAATTGAAGAATAACAAGATTATTGATGAATGGGAAGGTGGTTATAGTAAGGGAAATACTCTAGCAACATATCTGCATACGCATTTTTATAATAACTTAGATTGCATATCTAATTTTATAGAAAGAGGATGTGAATAATATGAACCTTTTATCCATTTATACAGGATATGCTCTTGATTTAATCATAGGAGACCCATATTCATTCCCTCATCCAGTAAGATTTATTGGTAAACTTATTAGTTTTCTAGAAAAACAAATAAGAAAGATAACTAAGAGAGATAAGGGATTAAAAATAGCTGGTTTTTTTCTTTGGTTTGTCGTTGTAGGAGTAACACTAGGTAGTACTTCTATTGTACTACGTTTATTTCAGTTTAATAAAGTAGCTTACTTTTTAGTAAATTCCATATTAATTTATACAACATTAGCTACAAAGTGTTTAAAGGATGAATCTGAAAAAATATATAAGGTATTAAAAACTGGAGACTTAGAGAAATCTAGAATTCAGCTTTCATATATAGTAGGAAGAGATACAACAAATTTAAGTGAAAAAGAAATAGTAAGGGCAACAGTGGAAACTGTGGCAGAAAATACGGTAGATGGGATAATAGCACCATTGTTTTATGGATTTATAGGTGGAGCTCCTTTTGCTATGGCATATAAGGCTATTAATACTTTAGACTCAACAGTAGGTTATAAGAATGATAAGTACTATTATCTAGGGTTTGCATCAGCAAAAATAGATGATATTGCAAACTATATACCAGCAAGATTAGGTGTGATTTTACTTTCTCTTGGAAGTTTATTTGTTGGATTTAATTTTAGAGATGCTTTAAAAATTGGAATAAGGGACAGAAAAAATCATAAAAGTCCTAATTGTGCTTTTTCGGAAGGTGCAGTAGCTGGAGCTTTAGGAATACAACTTGGTGGTACTAATGTTTATTTTGGAAAAGAAGTGTATAAACCAACTATTGGAGATAAAAAAAGAGAAATAGAAATTGAAGATATTGTAAGAACAAACAAAATAATGTATTCATCATCAATAATATCAATAATAATTTTTACAACTATTTACTATCTAATAAATGGTTTATAAAGAAAGGAGGAAGTTATGAAAGATTTAGGACATGGAGCTAATGTGGATATTATGGCAGAAACTTTTAATAAAAATGCTGAAGATATAATAGATTTTAGCTCGAATATAAATCCAAAAGTTGTTCCTAATTTGGAAAGATATATTTTGGAAGGTTTAAGTAAGTGTAAAAGTTACCCTGATATTAATTACACAAAGTTAAGAAGAAATATTGGAAATTATATAAATGTTAATCCACAACATATTATTCCAGGCAATGGAGCAACAGAAATAATATACCTTCTTATGAAAAATATTAAAAAAAGATTGGCAATATTAAACCCTACATTTTCAGAATATGAAAGAGGAGCTAAATTAAACAATTTAGAATTGATAAACTTAATGCTAAATGAAGAAGATGATTTTAGCGTGAATTTGAAGGAAATAGAAACCAATATAGATAATTTTGATAGTTTATTTATATGTAATCCTAACAATCCAAATGGAAAGGTAAAAAATATAGAAAAACTTTTAAAATTAATAATAAAAAATGATAAGTTATTAATAGTAGATGAAACCTTTATGGAGTTTGTACATGAAGAAGAAAATTACAGTTTAATAAAATATGTGGAAAAATATAAAAACATATTCATTATAAAGGCAGTGACTAAATTCTTCGGAATGCCTGGACTTAGATTAGGCTACGGTGTAACAAGCAATAAAAAACTTATAAATGATATTTATAGATACAAAGAGCCTTGGACAGTAAATTCATTTGCTGATACTTTATCTAATTATATTTTTAAGGATGAAGAATATATAAAATCTAGTAAGGAGTATTATCTTAAAGAAAGATCATATATGATAAATGAATTAAGAAAAATTGAAAATATACATGTATATGATACAGATACAAACTTTATATTAATGGAATTAGAAGATATAAAAGCAGATGAATTAAAGTTTAAATTATTTAAGGAAAGTAATATATTAATAAGAAATGCATCAAACTTTATAGGTTTAGGTGAAAAACACATAAGGATAGCAATTAAAAGTCATGAGGAAAACCAATTGATTTTGAAGGAATTAAATAAATTGTTGGGAGAATAATATGAAATCTTATGGAATATGTCCCGCATCTTGTGGAGAATTTGTTCAAGGTATATTAGATAGTGAAGAATATTTATCATCTTATGCAATTGATATGTTTTCAGTTGCTACCCTTGAAGAAAAAAAAGAAAATATTAATTTAGGGCCTAAAAAATCAAGAAAAGCTATAGAAAAAGTATTTGAAAGATTTAATATTCCACTAAGGGAATGTAAAAATATATCTCTAAAAATTAACAGCAGTATACCTATAGGTAAGGGAATGGCCAGCTCTACAGCAGACATAGGAGCAACTATTAAGGCAACTTTATCCATGATAAATAAAGATTTAGGTAATGAAGAAATATCTCGTATTGCTTCAGAAATAGAACCTACAGATTCTATTTTATTATATAAAAACTCAATTTTTAATCCTGTTAAAGGTCAGGTAAAAAAATATTTAGCCAACCTATATAATGCTAGAGTAATAGTTTTAGAACCAGATGAAATGTTGGAAACAAGCATAATAAGAAGCAATCCAAATTATTTACATATTAAATTGGAAAATGAAGTAATTATAAATAAATCCTTTAAATTATTAGAACAAGGATTAAGAGAAAAGGATTTAAAGTTAATAGGTAAGTCTTGTACACTAAGTAGTATGGCAAATGAAAATATACATAAAAAACCATACTTAAATGAGATTATAGAAATCAGTAATAAGATGGGAGCACATGGAGTTAATATTGCTCACAGTGGTACAGTTGTTGGAATATTAATTGATAACCATATGGATCATGAGAGAATAATAAATCATTTAAGAGAAGAATCTTTTAATGATTATTATAAAAAGATACATTTATCCAAAATTATAGGACATAAAGAAAGGGAGGAAATAGAGTGGAATATGTTAAAGACCCTAAGATGATAGAGGTAAAAAGTTTTGAAATTATACAAGGTATAATTGATGATATTAGACCAGGATATAAATTTAAAAATGAGATAGAAGAAAAGATAATAAAGCGTTGCATACATACAAGTGCTGACTTTGAATACTTAGATATATTAAAAATATCAGATACAGCAGTAGATTCAATAATAAATGCTTTAAACAATAAATGCATAATTTACACAGATACAAATATGGCGCTTAGTGGAATAAATAAGATGAAACTAAATGCCCTTGGATGTGAATACAGATGTTTAGTAGCCGATGAAAGAACTAAAGAATTGGCTAAAGAAAAAGAAATAACTAGATCTATGGCCGCTGTGGAAATAGCAATGAATGAAGAAGGTAAAAAGCTATTTGTATTTGGAAATGCTCCAACTGCTCTTTATAAGACTATAGAAATGGTTAATAATGGAGATCGTGTTGAAGCTATTGTAGGTGCACCAGTTGGATTTGTTGGAGCAGCAGAATCTAAATATGAATTAGAAAAAACTTCTATTCCTCACATAGTAGTACAGGGAAGAAAAGGTGGTAGCAATATAGCTGCAGCCATAATGAATGCTATCTTATATGCAATGTAGGTAATGTTTATGGAAGAGTATGTATATATTGAGGGAAAAAAATATAGAAGAGGATATACTACAGGTTCTTGTGCAGCAGCAGCATCAAAGGCATCTGTACATATGCTTTTTACTAAAGAAAGTATAGGAAGTATAAATATAGACACGCCAAAAGGGATACCACTAACATTAAAAGTTAAAAATATTGAGATTAAAAATAATTATTCAATATGCTCCATAGAAAAAGACGGTGGCGACGATATAGATGCAACTCATGCTATGGATATATTTGCAAAAGCTGAATTGGTAAACAAAGATACTGAAGATATTATTGTAACTGGTGGAGTAGGAATAGGAATAGTAACTAAAAAAGGTTTAAGTGTTGAGGTTGGAAAGCATGCTATAAATCCAGTACCAATGAAAATGATTAAAAATGAAGTAAGAAAAGTTTTAGGAGAAAAGAGTGATTTATTAAATAACAAATCATTAAAAATAACTATTTTTGCCCCTAAAGGTGAGGAAGTAGCAAAGAAAACTTTTAATTCAAAGCTTGGAATACTTGGTGGAATATCTATACTTGGTACTACTGGAATTGTGGAGCCGATGAGTGAAGAAGGTTGGAAAAAATCTTTATCCATAGAACTTGAAATGAAAAAAGCTCAAGGAATGGATAAAATCATTTTAGTTCCAGGAAACCATGGAGAGGAATTTATAAGAGACTATCTAAAAATTGATATGAGTAACTGTGTTAGGATGAGCAATTTTGTGGGATATATGTTAAACGAAGCAAAAAGACTAGGATTTAAGAAAATACTTATGGCAGGTCATATTGGAAAGTTTATAAAAATATCTGCAGGGATTTTTAATACTCATAGTAAGATTTGTGATGCTAGAAATGAGATAATGATTGCAAATTTAGCATTAATGGGAGCGCATTTGGATTTTCTAAAAGAGATAAATGAATGTGTAACGGCAGAAGGTGCAGTTGAAATAATAGATAAAAGTAATTACACAGGAATATATAACATACTTTGTAACAAGTGCAAAGAAAGAGCTGAAGAATATTTAAATGAAGATGTACAAGTGGAAGTTTATATGTTTAGAATGGATAAATCAATGATTGGGAAATCAAAGAATGCAGATTTATTAATGGAGGATTTTAGATGATAAATATAATAGGTCTGGGGCCGGGAGAGTTTGATTATATAACTAAACTAGGTGAAAAATTAATTTATTCTTCAAATGTTCTAATTGGTGGAAAAAGAAATTTAGAATCTGTAAAAGATTTTAAGGGAGAGAAGATAGTATTATCCACTAATCTTGAGGAAGTTTTAGAATATATTAAAAAAAATGTACATAAAAGCATAAGCGTTATAGCATCAGGAGACCCATCTATTTATGGAATAGGAAAGTATTTATCAAATAATATAGATCATAAAAGTTTAAATATAGTATCTGGAATAAGTTCATTACAATATATTTTCTCAAAAATATTTGTAGATATGAATGATGTGTATATTACTAGTAGTCATGGCAAAATACCTGATTTTGATTATATTTTATCCCATAAAAAGGTATGTATGGTAACTGACAATAAAATAGGTCCTCGTGAAATTTGTAAAGAAATACAAAAAAGAAACTTAAATAAAGTAATTGTTGTGGGAGAAAACTTATCTTATGATAATGAAAGAATAACTATAGGAAAAGCTGAAGACATATTAGCAGTTGAAAAATTTGAAATGAATGTTGTGGTGATACTGGATGAAAAATGATGAATTTATTAGGGGAAAAGTTCCTATAACAAAGGAAGAAGTTAGAAGCATCTCATTAAATAAATTAGACTTAAAAAAAGCTAAAACTTTTATAGATGTGGGGGCAGGTACAGGAAGTGTTTCTATTGAAGCAGCCAAGACTTATGATAATTTAAATGTTATAGCGATTGAAAGAAACCATGAAGCTACAGATTTGATAAACAAGAATGTGGAAAAATTCAATTTATCAAATATAAAAGTTATACAAGCTTATGCTCCTATTGAAATAAAGGAAAAAGCTGATGGAATTTTTCTGGGTGGAACAGGAAATAACCTGGAAGAAATAATAAAATGGTCAAAAGATTTATTAATACCAGGAGGAAGATTAGTAGCCAATTTTATATTAATTGATAATTTTTATGACACAATGAAGTTACTAAAAAAATATAATTTTGAAAATGTGGATGTATCACTACTAAATATAAGTAAACTAGAAAAATTAGGAGGACGAGATTATTTTAAACCTCACAATCCTATTTACATAATATCATGCGAAAAAGGGGAAGAAGATGAACATGAATAAAGTACATTTTGTTGGAGCAGGACCAGGAGATAAAGAGTTAATAACATTAAAAGGATATAAGTTATTGTCTAATGCAGATGTGGTAATATATGCAGGGTCATTAGTTAACCCAGCGCTTTTAGATTATTGTAAAGAAGGATGCGAAATTCATGACAGCGCATATATGAACTTACAAGAAATAATAGAAGTTATGGAAAAAGGAATTAAAGAAGGAAAATCAGTTGTTAGACTTCAAACAGGAGACTTCTCAATATACGGTTCTATAAGAGAACAAGTTGAAGATTTAGCAAAATTAAATATAGATTATGATTGCACTCCAGGGGTGAGTTCTTTCCTTGGAGCATCATCAGCTTTAGGTGTGGAATATACAGTTCCAGAAATATCTCAATCAGTAGTAATAACAAGAATGGAAGGGAGAACTCCAGTGCCACCAAAAGAATCAATAGAATCTTTTGCGGCTCACCAAACATCAATGGTAATATTCCTTTCAGTTCAAGAAATAGAAAAAGTTGTGGAAAAACTAATTCATGGTGGATATGATAAAACAACACCAATAGCTGTTGTATATAAGGCAACTTGGCCAGATGAAAAAGTAGTAAAAGGAACTCTACAAGACATAGCAATAAAAGTAAAAGAAGCTGATATAAGAAAAACAGCATTAATAATGGTGGGAGAATTTTTAGGAAAAGAATATAATAATTCAAAATTATATGATAAGGACTTTGTTCATGAATACAGAGGATAAAAAAATAGCCATATTATCCATTACTAAAAATGGGAAAGAGCTTGGATTAAAAATAAAAAGAAATATGTCTACTGCTCATTTATACTATGTAAAAAAGGATGCTGTTAAAGAAGCAGATAATGTTATTTATGTAAACAAAAAATTGAAGGAGTTTGTGCCAAAAATTTTTGGTGAATATGACTATATTATATTTATAATGGCATGCGGAATTGTAGTAAGAACTATAGCGCCATTGATAGAAAATAAATTTATAGACCCTGCTATTTTAGTCAGCGATGAAAAGGGAAAAAACATTATAAGTTTGCTTAGCGGACACATGGGTGGAGCAAATGAGATGACTTTATATATAAGCAATTTATTAAACTCAAATCCAGTAATAACTACGGCTACAGATGTTAACCATAAATCATCATTAGATATGATTGCAAAAAAACTAAATGCTCATATTTATGATTTCAGAAATAAAGTATTAAAAATAAACTCTATGCTAGTTAATGGTGAAGTTGTGAATCTTTTTATAGATGGAGATTACAACATAGATACAAGAGGATTTAATATATGCAAGCAGGATGAAGTAAATAAATTAGACCAAGTAATAGTAATAAGTAATAAGAAAAATTTAAACTTAATAAATAATAATATTCTTAAAGTTGTACCTAAAAATATTGTAATAGGTATTGGATGTAGAAAAAATATTGATAAAGAATATATGATAAATTCATTATCTGATTTTTTACATAAGCAAAATATTGATATAAATGCAATAAAAGAGATAGGAAGTATAGATATCAAAAAGAATGAAGTAGCCTTGATAAACTTAAGTGAATATTTAAATATTCCTTTTAAAACATTTACAGCTGATGAAATATCAAAAGTAGAACATTTATATGAAAAGTCACAGTGGGTAAAACAAAATGTGGGTGTTCACTCTGTGGCAGAACCTGTGGCTCACTTATTAAGTAATGGAAATTTAATAATAGAAAAACATAAATACAATGGAATTACATTTTCAGTAGGGAGAGTTAATATATGATATATGTTGTAGGTATTGGACCAGGATGCAAAAACTTGATGACTATTGAAGCAATAAATGCAATAGAAGATGCTGAAGTTATAGTAGGATATAAAACTTACATTGATTTAGTAACAGAATTTATTGCAGACAAAGAAGTTGTGCAAAATGGAATGAGAAAAGAAATAGAAAGATGTAAGCAAGCTTTAGAAATTGCAAAAACAGGGAAAAAAGTTGCTGTTATAAGTAGTGGAGATGCTGGGATATATGGAATGGCAGGACTTATACTAGAGTTAGTAACAAAAGAAGGTGTTGATATAAAAGTCAAAGTTGTACCAGGTGTTACAGCAAGTATAGGAGCGGCAGCAGTACTTGGAGCACCTATAATGCATGATTTTTGCCATATAAGTTTAAGTGATTTGATGACTCCTTGGGAAGTTATAGAAAAAAGATTAAGGCTGGCTGCAGAAGCTGATTTTGTTATTTGTTTATACAACCCAAGAAGTAAAGGAAGAAGTGAGCACTTAGCTAAGGCCTTTGAAATCATGGGAGAATTTAAGGACAAATCAACTCCAGTAGGAATAGTAAAAGATGTGGGAAGAGAAAAGGAAGAAAAATTCATATGCACATTTGATACTATGGAATTTGAAAGAGTTGATATGACTACTATGGTGATTATAGGAAATAAAGCGACTTATATACATAATGATTTGATTATAACTCCGAGAGGATACGAAGTATGATTTTAGTTTTAGGTGGAACTTCGGACAGTATAGAAATATGTCATAAATTAAATGAAAAAAATATTGATTATGTAGTTTCTGTAACAACTTCTTATGGAGAAGATTTGGCAAAGAAATGTTCAAATAAAATTATATTAAAAAAGCTAACTATAGGAGATATGGTTAAATTTATAAATGAAAATTGTATTACAAAAATAATAGATGCTACTCATCCTTATGCTATAGAAGTATCTAGAAACGCTATTAAAGCGTCACAAATTACAAATATAAAATACATTAGATTTGAAAGAGAGTCTTTAATAAAAGAGGTAAATTACAAAAATAAGTACATAGTTAATGATATAGAAAAAGCCTGTGAAATAGCCAATAAAATTGGTCATAATATTTTTATTGGAACAGGAAGTAAAAACTTATATTTATATAAAGAAAAAATAAAAAATAAAAACTTGATTCCTAGGGTACTTCCAACGAGTGAAGTGTTAATTAGTTGTGAAGAATTAGGATTTAATGCAGACAATATTATAGCTATGAGAGGACCTTTTTCTGTTGAAATGAATGAGTCCACATACAAACAATATAATATTGACTTAGTAATTACAAAAGAAAGTGGAGTAGCAGGAGGATTTTTAGAAAAAATTAAAGCTTGTGAAAACTTAAATATTCCTGTGATTATTATAAAGAGAAAAGAAATGAATTATCCAAATACTGTTGGAAAAATTCAAGATTTAATTGATTTAATATAGTAAATAATTAGATTTAGTATAAGGGAGAGACGTTATGAAAAAAGCTATATTGGTAGTAAGTTTCGGTACTAGCTATCATGAAACTAGGAAAAAAACTATAGAGCCTTGTGAAAATAAAATAAAAGAGAGTTTTGAAGGTTATGATTTCTATAGAGCATTTACTTCGAGTATGATTATAAAAAAATTAAAGAAAAGAGATAACTTAATAATTGATAATCCAGTAGAAGCTTTAGAGAAACTTTATAATGAAGGTTATGAAGAAGTAATAGTACAATCCCTTCATATTATATGTGGAGAAGAATATAACAAACTTAAAGAGATGGTAGATGGATTTAAAGATAAATTTGAAAGAATTTCTTTAGGAAGACCTCTATTAACTTATATAGATGATTATAGAGAAACTGTTTTGGCTGTAAAACAAGATATTGAAAAAATGGATATAGATGAAGCCCTAGTATTCATGGGACATGGCACAGAACATGAAAGTCATGCTTCTTATCCAGCCATAGAGTACATGTTTAGAGATTATGGAATAAATGCTTATGTTGGAACGGTTGAAGGATATCCAGAAATTGATCAAGTAATTAAGTTATTAAAAGAAAGAAATGTAAAAACAGTAGACTTAATGCCATTTATGTTGGTAGCAGGTGATCATGCTATAAATGATATGGCCAGTGACGAGGAAGATTCATGGAAAACTATTTTAGAAAATAAAGGATTTAATGTGAAAGTTCATTTAAAAGGACTTGGAGAAAATCCATACATACAAGAGAAATTTGTTAACCATGCACTAGATTGTATGAAAGAACTAGAAGAAGTAAGCATTTAATAATTGGAGGAAATTAATATGGCAAAGTTTTATGGAATTGGAACTGGACCAGGAGATAGTTCATTAGTAACAGTAAAGGCAGTTAATACACTAAAAAATTTAGATATATTATATACACCAGAATCTAAAAAAGGTGGAGAAAGCTTAGCATTATCAATAGTTGATGAGTATTTACCAGAAGGCTTAGAAATAAAATCTAGACATTTTCCTATGAATTTTAATGGTACAGAAAAAATACAAGTATGGAATTCAATATCAGGTGAAATAGTTGAAGATGTTAAAAAAGGCAAAAATGTTGGTTTTGTAACATTGGGAGATCCTATGATATACAGTACTTATGTATATGTAATGGAAAGATTAATGGAAGATATAGAAGTAGAAACTATACCAGGTATTTCATCATTTTCTAATATAGCATCAAACCAAAACTTTCCTCTAGTAATGGACACAGATCCATTAATAGTAATACCATGTACTATGGAAGAGGATAAAATAGACGAAGCTCTTGAAAAATATGATTGTTTAGTATTAATGAAAGTTTACAAAAAAATAAATATGGTAATAGATAAACTGAAAAAACATGATCTAATTGATCATGCTATACTAGTTAGTAATTCATCTCAAGATAAAGAAGAAGTATTTACTAATTTAAGAGATGAACATATTGATGAGAAGATATCATATTTTTCAACTATATTAGTAAATAAAAATAGAAGTAAAAGATAATATCTTGTTAAAACAGAATTCCTATAAAATAAGGAGAATTAATATGAAGATAGTAGTTGGAACACGAGGTAGTAAATTAGCCCTTATTCAAACTAACTGGGTAGTTGAAGAATTAAAAAAAGCTAATCCAGACATTGAATTCGAAATCAAGGTAATAAAAACAAAGGGTGATTTAGTGACGCATTTACCTTTGCATAAAATAGGAGATAAGGGCCTATTTACAAAAGAGATTGAGCAGCAACTTTTAGATAGAGAAATAGATTTAGCTGTACACAGTATGAAGGATATGCCATCAAGTCTTCCAGAAGGATTAAAATTTGCAAATGTGCCAAGAAGAGAAGATCCTAGAGATATTCTTGTTTTAAAGGGAAACTACAAAACACTAGAAGATTTGCCTCATGGAGCAAGAATTGGTACAGGAAGTAAAAGAAGAATATATCAACTCCTTAAATATAGACCTGATTTAGAAATAGTACCTATAAGAGGAAATATCGATACTAGAATAAGAAAAATAGAAGATGAAAATCTTCATGGTATTGTATTAGCAGCAGCAGGCTTATTAAGAGCAGGATTGGAGGAACGTATTAGTTATTACCTACCAACTAATATAATGATACCGGCTCCAGCTCAAGGAGCACTTGCTCTGGAAATAAGAGAAAATGATTTACATATGGAAGAAATAATTTCTCATATTAAAGATGAAACAACAGAAATACAAGTAGCAGCAGAGAGAGGATTTTTAGCAGGAGTTAACGGAGGTTGCCATGTTCCTATGGGGGCTTATTGTGAAATTAATGATGATAAATTAATATTAACCGGTATTTATGGAGACGAAGAAGGTAAAAAACTAGTTGTAAAATCAATAGAAGGAAGTGTTAAAGACTCTGCTAAAATAGGATTTGATTTGGCAGAAGAAGTTCTTAAGGAATACAACAAGTTATAGTGAATTTAAGGAGTATGAAAACTATGAAGGGAAAAGTTTACTTAGTGGGGGCAGGACCTGGAGATTATAAACTTATAACTCTGAAAGGGTTAGAATGTATAAGAAAAGCAGATGTAATAGTTTATGATAGGTTAGCTAACGTTAAATACTTAGAAGAAGCAAAGAAAGACTGTATATTTATAAATGTAGGAAAAGCGTCTAGTAATCATATATTACCACAAGATGACATAAACAGATTGATTGCTGATAAGGCATTAGAAGGAAAGATTGTTGTTAGATTAAAGGGTGGAGATCCTTATGTATTTGGTAGAGGGGGAGAAGAAGCAGAACTTCTTCGTGATGAAAATATTGATTTTGAAGTAGTTCCAGGAATAACTTCTCCAATAGGAGGTCTATGTTATGCAGGTATTCCTATAACTCACAGAGATCATGCTTCATCTTTCCACATTATAACAGGCCATCCTAGAAAAGATGGGAAAGAAACAAAGGAAATAAATTGGAATGCTCTAGCAAATGTAAAAGGTACCTTAGTGTTTTTGATGGGAATTGCCAACTTAAAAAATATAAGCGAAAACCTAATTAAAGAAGGTAAAGATAAAAATACTCCAGTGGCCTTTATTAGTTGGGCAACAAGATCTAATCAAAGGGTTGTAACAGCTACTTTAGAAAATGCTCATGAAGTAGCAATTGAAGAAAATGTTAAACCACCTACTTTAATAGTAGTTGGAAGTGTTGTAAACCTTAGAGAGAAGCTAAACTTCTTTGAGGAAAGACCACTGTTTGGAAAAAATATTGTGGTTACTAGATGTAGAACACAAAGTAGTGTATTAGCTGAGAAAATTAGTGATATGGGTGGAAATCCAATCGAAATCCCAACTATAAAAATCCAAAAGGTTGAGGATAATAAAGAACTAGGAGTAGAAATAGATAGAATAAAAGATTATACTTATATACTATTTAGTAGCAAAAATGCAGTGGATATATTCTTTGATAAGTTAAATGAAATGGGATATGACTCAAGAGTTCTTTGCAATAGTAAAATTTGCGCTGTTGGAGGAGAAACTGCAAAATCTATTAAATCAAGAGGAGTAATTGCTGATATAGTTCCACAAAAATATGTGGCTGAAGGCCTTTATGAAGAATTAAAAAATATTATTAATGAAAATGATAAAATTTTAATTCCAAGAGCAAAAAATGCTAGAGATTTCTTAGTGAATAAATTAAGTGAGAAATGTTATATTAAAGAAGTTATTACTTATGAGTCAGTTATAGATAATAATAAAAAAGATTTGGCCCTAGAAGTAATAGAAGATGAAAAAGTTGATTATATTACTTTTGCCAGCTCTTCAACAGTTAAAAACTTTATAACTTTAATAGGAGAAGAAAATCTCAAAAAACTAAAAAACAAAAATATAATATCCATAGGTCCAATAACTAGCAAAACCATAGAGGACTTTGGATTAGAAGTTTATAGAGAAGCTGAAGTAGCGACAATTGACAGTATGATAGATGCAATATCAAATAATGAAAAAATACAAATGGGGGAACTAACATGTTAAGAAGACCAAGAAGATTAAGAAGTAGTAAAGCTATAAGAAATTTAGTTAGAGAAACAAAATTACAAGTGGAAGATTTAATTTATCCATTATTTATAGTAGATGGAGAAAACATAAAAAGAGAAATATCATCAATGGAAGGAGTTTATCATTTTTCAGTTGATATGTTAGATGATGAAATAAAAGAATTAACAGAACTTGGAATTGAGCACATATTACTATTTGGTGTGCCAGATGATGAGAAAAAAGATTGTTGTGCAAGTGAAGCATTTAATCCAGAAGGTGGGGTTCAAAGAGCAGTAAGAAAAATAAAGGAAATAAATCCAGAAATGGATGTTATATGTGATGTATGTATGTGTGAATATACTAGCCATGGTCACTGTGGAATATTAACTGATACTGGATATGTACATAATGACAAAACTTTAGACTACCTTGCAAAAATATCTTTAAGCTATGCACAGGCTGGAGCTGATATGGTTGCACCATCTGATATGATGGATGGAAGAATAGAATCAATAAGAGAAGTTTTAGATAGTAATGGATTTGAAAATGTAGCTATAATGGCTTATAGTGCTAAATATGCATCATCATTCTATGGACCATTTAGAGAAGCTGCAAACTCTGCACCTCAATTTGGTGACAGAAAAACTTATCAAATGGATCCAGCAAATACAAATGAAGCAGTAATAGAAGGACAATTAGATGTTGAAGAAGGTGCTGATATAATAATGGTTAAACCAGCCCTATCTTATTTAGATGTAATACAAAGATTCAAAGATAACTTTGATTTACCAATAGCGGCTTATAATGTAAGTGGAGAATACTCAATGTTAAAATTAGCTGTTAAAGAAGGATTACTAAATGAAAGTGCTATTTATGAAGCAGTTATGTCTATAAAAAGAGCAGGAGCTACAATAATAATCACTTATTTTGCTAAAGACATAGCTAAAATGTTAAAAAATAACTAGCTAATATAAGTGATAAAACATATTGGAGGAAAGATTATGAATAATAAATTTGTTTTATCATATAGTGGTGGAAAAGATTGTATGTTAGCTTTATATAGAAAAATACAAGAAGGGTGTATTCCAGTAGCCCTTCTAACTACTGTGAAAAAATCTGATTGTGAAACTTGGACTCATGGTTTAAGCTATGATTTACTTGAACAAGTTAGCAAAAGCTTAGAAATACCTGTTATTTATGCAGAATGCGATGTTTCAGAATACGAAATTAAGTTTGAAGAAAAACTTAAGGTGGCAAAGGAAATGGGTGCAACTTCAGTAGTATATGGAGATATTGATATTGAACTACATAAACAGTGGGGAATAGATAGGGCAATCAATACAGGTTTAAACTATGAATTTCCTTTATGGAAAGAAAATAGAGAAAAACTTGTTCATGAAGCTATAGATAATGGATTCAAAGCTATAATTAAGAAAGTAAACTTAGATTATATGAATGAAGATTTCTTGGGAAAAACGCTAACAAAAGAATTGGTGGAAAAGATTAAATCTACTGGTTCTGATCCTTGTGGAGAAAATGGCGAGTATCATACATTTGTAGTAGATGGACCAATATTTAATTATAGAATAGAAGTTAAACAAGATGATTTTAAATCACAAAATAGTTATAGATTTTCAATAAAGTAGAAATTAGAAATACCTTAAAGTTAGTTTACAAAACTTCTTTAAGGTATTTTTAGTTATTAAAAATTATATTAAAATATAATTAGAACTACATAATTATAGAATAGGGGGGATGTTATGTATTATCCAATTAATTTAAAAATAGATGATATGAAAATTGTTGTTATAGGTGGTGGAAAGGTAGCATATAGAAAATGCATAAACTTTCTTGCTTTTAACAAAAAATTAGTAGTAGTAAGTGAAGAATTTATAAAAGAGTTTGAAAATATAAAAGAGGAAATAGAAATTATAGAAGATAGTTATAATGAAAAATATATAAAAGAAGCTTTTGTTGTAGTTGCTGCTACTAATAATAAAGATGTAAATCATCAAATAGGAACTTATTGTATAGAATATGCAAAATTAGTAAATGTAGTTGATGATGTAGATTTATCTAATTTTACAGTGCCTTCTTTTGTGAAAAGAGGAGATTTATTACTAAGTGTCTCTACTGGTGGAAAAAGCCCTTCTTTATCAGCAAAGATAAGAAAAGAATTAGGAGAAGTTTACGATGAAAGTTATGAAGAGTATGTAAATTTACTGGGTGAAAATAGGCAGTTTATAATAAATAATACACAGGATGTTGTAATAAGAAGGAAACAATTGAAAGAACTTTTGGACTTAAGTATTGATGAACTTAAGCAAAGAAAATATAAAAATTTATTAAATGTAAAATTTGAATAAAAATAAAAAATGTAATTTTAAGATTCTAAATTTATGATAAAATTAAATCTAGCTAAAAATATATTAATAGCTGGGGGAAAAGATGAAAACAATAGGAATAGTTACAGATGGAGTAACAAAACTAGAAATATTTTTAAATGAAAATATTAGATTAATATTTGGTGAAAAAGTAAAAATAAATAATTATCAGTTTAAAAATCTTGAAAAAAATCATTTAATAAATGACGATGTAATACTTGTTATGATTAATGATAGAGTTGTAAAAGTGAAAGAGTATGTAGATGATACTAGTAAAATTATAAAAATAAATAGAAGTATTAGACAAAAGGATATATATAAATTATTTGCATTACCAGAAGGTATGGATGTTTTAGTTGTAAATGATAATGAACATACTATAATAGAAACAATCTCAAGTTTATATGGTTTAGGAGTAAATCATCTTAACTTTGTTTTATACAATAAAAATATAGACCAAAGCAATATCAAAGTTGCAGTTACACCTGGAGAGTCAAACTTAGTTCCCAATTATATAGAAAATATAATTGATTTAGGTCATAGATACATAGATAGTTCGACATTTATTCAAATAATGACTAAATTAAAAATTGAAGATAAAGATGTTACAAAAAATTTAATTAAATATTGTGATGAAGTTATAAGTTTATACTCTGGAATTAATAACACATATAAGTATTTAACTATTATAAATGAAGAATTAAACTCTATAATAAATTTATCTCAAAATGGAATGATATTAATCTCAAATAAAAATGAGATAACTATATGTAATGAAAGCTTAAAAAATATATTAGATATGGATGAATATATAGTTGGTAAGAAAGTTACAGATATAGATAATGTAGAAATAAGAAAAATTTTTGAATTAAAAGAAGCTGAAGATGAAGTAGTTAAGTACAAGAATAAATATTTGAATATAAACAAATATAAAATAAATAGTTTTGGAAAAAATACAGGTACTTATTTTTGTATTCAAGAAATTACTCATATTAAAAAACTAGAGCAAAATCTTAGTAAAAAATTAAGATATAGTGGACAGATAGCTAGATATAATTTTGATGATATTAAAACACAATCTCCAATTTTAGAAAACACTATAAAGTTAGCGAAAAGGATTGCAAAATCTGATCATACTGTATTAATTACTGGAGAAAGTGGTACAGGAAAAGAATTAATGGCCCAATCTATACATAATGAATCTTTAAGAGCTAATCAGCCTTTTATTGCTGTAAATTGTGCAGCTATGCCAGAAAATTTAATGGAAAGTGAGTTGTTTGGATATGAAGAAGGTTCATTCACAGGTGCATTAAAAGGAGGTAAAAAAGGATTATTTGAGCAAGCTAATAATGGGACAATATTCTTAGATGAAATAGGAGATATGCCAGTATATCTTCAAACAAAATTACTTCGTGTTATACAAGAACAACAGGTTATGCGCATTGGATCAAACAACATCATAAATATTGATGTTAGGATAATAGCTGCAACCAATAGAGATTTATTAAAGATGGTTAAAGAAGAAAAGTTTAGATCTGATTTGTATTATAGGATAAATGTTCTACCTATTAATATACCGGCCTTAAAAGATAGAAAAGAAGATATACTTATGCTATTACAATCATTTATATCAAATAAACGCGAATTAAGTGATGAAGTAAAAAATATCTTAAATAAATATAATTGGCCAGGTAATATTAGAGAGCTGAGAAATGTAGCACTGTATATAGATACAATGGTTGAAAATAATAAAGTGATAATAGAAAATTTACCTTATTATCTTTTAAATTATGATTTAGATGAAGATATTAAAAATATACAAATGAAATTTGAATTAAATAAAATAAGAGAAGTAATTAATATAATTAGAAATTTTAATTTGGAAAATAAATCAGCTGGAAGAAATAGCATAATGAATAGATTAATGGAGAAAGAAGTTGTTATTAGTGAAGGTGAAGTTAGAAATATACTTACTTCATTAAAGGAACTTGATATTATAGAAAGTGAAGTTGGAAGAAAAGGTAGTGAACTAACTAATAAAGGAATAAGATTACTAAATAAAATAGGTAGATAAACAGGTTATTTTTAAACCTATTTATCTACCTATTTTATTATTTAAGTACAAAATTTAAATAAAAGTAAATGCAAAATCATATGTAATTATAAAAAAAAGAAAAATTTTTCTTAAAATTGTTAAGAATTAAACTATTTTAATGTGAAACTACTAAATATAAAATGAAATTTAAAAAATATAATAATTTGGAAAAGTTGGCACATAAATTGCTAATATATTTAGATGAGAAAAGTTTTATAACATCAAAGAAATGGAGCGATTTATATGAAGAAGAAACCAATTATAGGTATATCAGGTAGCATGATAGTGGATGAAGGAGGAATGTTTCCTGGTTATGAAAGAGCTTATGTAAATAATGATTATGTTCAAAGTGTGGCAAGTTGTGATGCAATACCTTATATAGTGCCAATGATAAATGATGAAGATATTATAAGATGCCAAGTATCAAATTTAGATGCTTTAATATTATCAGGTGGACATGATGTGAATCCATTACAATATGGAGAAGAGCCGCATAGTAAACTAGGTGGTATTTTACCTAAAAGAGATGAATTTGATATAAAATTATTAAAAATTGCTTTAGAAATGAATAAGCCTATTTTAGGAATTTGTAGAGGAGAGCAAATAATAAATGTTGCAGAAGGAGGAAGCTTATATCAAGATTTATCCTTAATTGAAGGATGTTACATAAAACATAACCAACAGCATTTATCAAATGTAGCTACACATACAGTAGAAATAAAAGAAGGAACAAGATTACATAAAATATTGGGTGAAAATACTGTACTAACAAATAGTTTTCATCACTTAGCAGTAAATAAAGTAGCTCCAGGATATATTGTTAGTGCTAATGCCAAAGATGGAGTAGTAGAAGCAATAGAAAAAGAAGGAGAACAATTTGTAGTAGGTATTCAATGGCATCCAGAAATGATGGCTAAAGAAAATACAGTAATGAAAAAAATATTTACAGCTTTAGTGGAAGAAGCTTGTAAATAAAATAATACTTTTATTAATACAGTTTACGGAAGTAACAAAAAAACTCTAAAACAAGATAATTATTTAATTAGGAGGATTAACCATGAGTAAAAATACGGTTAAAAAAATGGGATTTGGAAGTATTGTACTGTTAGGGATTAATGCCATAATAGGAACAGGAATATTTGGACTACCAGGAGAAGCTTATTCTAAAGTGGGACCATCAAGTATACTAGTACTAGGTTTTTGTATGCTTTTAGCAATATCCATCGCACTATGTTTTGCAGAAGCTGGAAGTTGGTTTGAAGAAAATGGAGGACCTTACCTTTATGCAAAAGAAGCATTTGGTGATTTTGTAGGTTTTCAAGTTGGAGTAATGAAATGGGCAGTAAGTATGATAGCTTGGGCAACAATGGCAAATTTCTTTGCAGTTGTTCTATCATCAATTTGGCCACAAGCAGCAGATCCATTTATTAAAAATGTAATTATAGGTATTTTATTAGTTGGTTTAGGTTGTGTAAGTTTAAGAGGTGTTGATTCATCAAAAATATTAAACAATATAATGACAATTGGAAAGCTTGTTCCATTAGTATTTTTTATTGCGGTAGGTATATTCTTTATAAAAGGTGGTAATTTCCAACCTTTTGTAATAATACCAGAAGGACAAACTACATCTTCAGCATTTGTTGCTGTTGCAATTTCTTTATTTTATGCATTTACAGGATTTGAATCATTGGCTGTAGCTGCTAATGATATGGAAAATCCAAGAAAAAATGTACCTAAAGCTTTAACAGTAGTTATGCTTATAGTGTCTTTAGTATATGTTTTAGTTTTAGCAGTAAGTATAGGTATTTTAGGAAATGATTTAAGCGGAGCGGCGAATCCAGTTGCAGATGCAGCCAAAGTAATGATGGGAAGTACTGGTGGATATATAATAACAATAGGAACTATAATATCTGTTGGTGGTATAAATATAGCATCTTCTATATTTACACCAAGATCAGGAGCGGCTTTAGCTGAGCAAGGTCTAATGCCAGCATTTTTAGGAAGAACTAACTCTAAAGGAGTTCCTTATGTGTCAGTTATAATATCAGTGATAGGTACACTTTTAATAGCTTGGTCAGGTTCATTTACAACACTATCTCAAATAAGTGTTGTATCTAGATTTATACAATATATACCAACGTGTTTAGCTGTGTTAATATTAAGAAAGAAATTTGCAGATAAAGAAGTAAGCTTTAAAATACCAGGTGGAGCATTTATACCAGTATTTGCAACATTATTAAGTGTAATATTATTAGTAAAAGCAGGAATAGATGCACCTATGAAAATAGTATGGGGACTTGGTGGTATGATTTTAGTAGTGCCATTATACTTCTATATGACAAAAGTATATAACAAAAAACATAAAGATAATAAGCTTAGTGCTTAAATTATATTTACATATTAAATGTATAAGCAATTTACTTTGTTTATACATTTTTATTATATAAATTGAAATTATTAATTTAATAAAAATTAAAATGGGTATAAATAATACAGTAAAACTTAAAACTAATTATAGTAATAATTTTTGTAGGAGGTATTATGATGAAAGTAACATTTCAAGGAAACCCATTAACATTAAAAGGAACTCAAGTAAAGGTAGGAGATATGGCTCCTGATTTTACTGTTGTAGATAATGATTTAAATCCATTAAAGCTTAGTGATACAAAAGGAAAAAGAGTATTTTTAACAGTACCATCTTTAGATACTCCAGTTTGTGACATGGAAGTTAGAAAGTTTAACCAAGAAGCAACTAAACTAGATGAAAATGTAACAATTTATACAGTATCTATGGACTTACCATTTGCCCAAGGAAGATGGTGTGGTGGTGCTGGAATAGATAGAGTAAAAACAGTTTCGGATTACAAAGATAGAGAGTTTGGAAATAATTACGGAGTTTATATAAATGAACTTGGACTTTTATCTAGAGCAGTATTTGTTGTAGATGAAAATAACAAAGTTGTATATGTAGAATATCTAGAAGAGATTACAAATGAACCTAATTATGAAAAAGCTTTAGAAGCAATAAAATAATAGAAGAAAAAATCCAGAAAAGATAATAATTTTTTCTGGATTTTATTTTTGATCAATAGATTGATCTAGAAGTGATAAAATACTGTCTTTATGATATTTATATATAGGTTTATTTAAATTAGTATCAATGGAGGAAACTTTTTTTTCTATTAAGTATAACCCATGAACATGATGTACTAACTGTTCTGCAATGTCAAATTTATAATATAAAGTATTTATATCATGAGTTTCTTTAGAATAAGGAATTTCATCTAGTAATTGATTATAATATTCTTCTAATTCAAAGTGTTTATTGTTAAGTTTTATATATAATGAAGAAAAGTCTTTGTTCTTTACCATAGAATGAATAATATTTAGGCAGTCATTATAAGCAGCGTTGAAAGATGACCACAAGTATTTTATATATCTTTTGCGACTTACAGCATAATTAACAACTAAAGCTATAATTACTCCTACTAAAGTATCTATAGTTCTCATAATAGAATAATTTAGTGGATGATTATTACTAATTCCTAGGCATATAGAAATAAATGTTACAGATGCGATGGCAGATGAATCAGAAATTTTTAATATATTACAAATGTATATAATTAAAATTACTCCAAAAGTAGCTGAAATAATATTACCTTTGAAAAAAAGCGCACATAAAAAACCAATTAGACCACCAAGTAAGGTGCCTAAAACTCTAGACCAGGAATCTTTAATAGAACCTTTAATAGTGTTTTTTATAGAAAATACACAAACAGATACTGTATAAACTGGTGTCTCAACTATGCCTAAATATCCAGCTAGAGTTGCAAAGAAAACGGCAATGCCAGTTTTTATATTTCTCATTCCGATTTTTTTCATAGAAGATCCTTTCTTTAATCTATTAGAGAATTATTTAATAGTATTATTTGTATTTTTATAATAATTTATATGAAATTATAAAGAATAATATATGTAGGAAAATTATATTAATACGAATAATAGAATTGGAAACAAAAAAACTATTCACTTTTTACAAAAATGCAATATAATAGAAAAGTGTCGCTTTTTATGATTACAAAAACAGAAAATGTTTTATATATAAATATAACAAGATATTTGACAATATTGGAGGAAACAACGTGAAAGCTATAAAAAAAATTGTAATAACTGGAGGTCCTTGCTCTGGAAAAAGTACAATGCTTAATTTAATAGAGAATACTTTTAAAGAAAAAGGGTATAAGGTTTTAATAGTTTCAGAAACAGCAACAGAATTAATTAGAGGTGGTGTTTCACCACTTGGAGGTAAGGAGAACATGTTCATATTTCAGGACTACCTTTTAAACCTTCAATTTAAGAAAGAAGAAGTTTATGAAAAAGCAGCTAAAGAAATGGATTCTGAAAAGATAATAATACTTTATGATAGAGGATTATTAGACAACAAGGCTTATGTATCAAAGGAAGAATTTGAAGTAATATTAGACAAATTTGGAACAACTGAAAATGAATTAATAGATAGATATGATTTAGTATTACATTTAGTAACAACTGCTAATGGAGCAGAAGAACATTACACATTAGCTAATAATGCAGCGAGAAGTGAATCATTAGAAGATGCAAGACAAATAGATGAATTAACATTAAATGCATGGGTAGGACATCCTCGTCTAAGAATATTTGATAACTCTACAGATTTTGAAGGAAAAGTAGAAAGAGTATTAAAAGAAATATACAATGATTTAGATGAACATATGCCAACGGGAACTATACGTAAATACTTAGTAGATGTTAAAAATATTGATATAAATAATATAATAAATACTTCAGAAAAGATGGATATAGTTCAGCATTACTTAAAATCTTCTAATCCAAATGTGGAAAGAAGGATTAGACAAATAGGAAATGGAGAGAATTACTCATATTACTATACTGAAAAAGAAAGAGTTAACAATTATAGAACCTTTAGAAAAGAAA
Organism: Terrisporobacter glycolicus ATCC 14880 = DSM 1288; assembly: GCF_036812735.1. Classification (NCBI taxonomy): domain Bacteria; kingdom Bacillati; phylum Bacillota; class Clostridia; order Peptostreptococcales; family Peptostreptococcaceae; genus Terrisporobacter; species Terrisporobacter glycolicus. The sequence goes on from NZ_CP117523.1 coordinate 674,616, forward strand.
AGAAAATAAGTGATAAACTATACTTAACATATTTATCTGAAATAGATAACCAATTATTTACAATAATAAAGACTCGTCACTGTTTTGTATATGAAAATCAATATTTCAAATTAGATGTATTTAACAATGATAAAAAGTATGGAATATTAGAAATAGAAGCTACAGATCAAAATGGAAAGATATTACTTCCAGATTTTTTAAATATAAAGGCAGATGTAACAAAAGATTCAATGTATTCAAACTACGAAATATCAAAAAGAAATTATGTATGTAAATAGATAAATAAAGCACCCCCATAACCTTATGAGAGTGCTTTATTTATTTGATTAAAAATCTAATAAAAACAACCTAAAATATGTAAAAAGTGCTATTATTTAATTAGGCTGACCCTAAAGTTTCATCTGAAGGGGAAGGTAATCATAATATAAAATTAGTCTGATTACTAAGACAAATCTTAAGTAAAAAGACAGTTATATATTAAGTCTATGATGACCTTCGCATTGGGCGAAGGCTTTTTGTGCTTAATAATATATGTCTTCTAATTTGTCAGCGAAAACATTTTTAGGAGGAGAAATAGTATGGTTTATGATCCAAAATCAAGAAAGGCAGAAGAATTTATCAATCATGAAGAGATTTTACAAAGTTTAGAGTATGCAAAATCTAATAAAGGAAATAAAGAATTAATTGAAGGAATATTAGATAAAGCTAATAGAGCAAAAGGATTAACTCATAGAGAAGCTGCAGTTTTGCTTGAATGTGAAGATGAAGAATTAATTGAAAGAATATTTAAAATGGCAGAAGATATTAAAAAAAGATTTTATGGAAATCGTATTGTAATGTTTGCGCCATTATATTTATCAAATTATTGTGTAAATGGATGTGTATACTGCCCTTATCATTTAAAAAACAAGAAAATAGCTAGAAAAAAACTAACTCAAGAAGAAATAAAGAGAGAAGTAATAGCGCTTCAGGATTTAGGTCACAAAAGACTTGCTTTAGAAGCAGGAGAAGATCCAAAAAATAATCCAATAGAGTATATATTAGAATCTATAGATACTATTTATAGTATAAAACATAAAAATGGAGCAATTCGCAGAGTAAATGTAAATATAGCTGCTACAACTATAGAAAACTATAAAAAATTGAAAGATGCAGGTATAGGTACATATATACTATTCCAAGAAACTTATAATAAAGAATCTTATGAAATGCTTCATCCGACAGGTCCAAAACATGACTATAATTATCATACAGAAGCTCATGATAGAGCTATGGAAGCTGGAATAGACGATGTAGGTTTAGGTGTACTGTATGGTCTTAGCACTTATAAATATGAATTAGTAGGAATATTAATGCATGCTGAACATTTAGAAGCTGCATTTGGAGTAGGACCACATACAATAAGTGTGCCAAGACTTCGTCCAGCTGATGATATAGATGTATCTGAATTCCCAGAAGCTTTATCAGATGAAATATTCCAAAAGATAGTGGCAATAATTCGTTTAGCAGTACCTTATACAGGAATGATAGTTTCAACAAGAGAATCTCAAAAAACTAGAGAAAAAGTATTACATTTAGGAGTGTCACAAATAAGTGGTGCATCATCAACAAGTGTAGGAGGATATGCAGATAGGGCAGAAGGAGTAAAAGAAGAAATTACAAGTGCTCAATTTGACGTGGATGATGATAGAACTTTAGATGAAGTTGTAAACTGGTTACTAGATATGAACTATATACCAAGTTTCTGCACTGCCTGTTATAGAGAGGGAAGAACAGGAGATCGATTTATGGCACTATGTAAAAATGGTCAAATAGCGAATTGTTGTCAACCAAATGCTATTATGACTTTAAAAGAGTACTTAGAAGATTATGCATCAGAATCAACAAAAGAGTCTGGTGAAAATTTAATAAAAAAAGAAGTTAAAAAAATACCTAAAGATAAAGTTAGAGAAATAGTAGAAGAGAGATTAATAAAAATTGCAAATGGAGAAAGAGATTTTAGATTTTAATTTATAAATTAAGTGTATATATTAAAGAAGACAAATAAATTGTCTTCTTTTTATTATGAAAAAATTTAAAAGGATAATTATTTAATCTTATGAATATTATTTTGTAATAAACCTATGATAGGAGGTGAAATAATTTGAAGTTAATTTGTTATAACATACATATAGGTACGGATGAATTTAGAAGAATGACATTATTTCAACTTATAGGATATTTAAAATCTTTAGATTGTGATGTTATTTGTCTTCAAGAAGTTTTATATTATCAATTTAAGCTTATGAAAATATTATTAAAGATGGATGGCGTATTTGGATTGCATGTAAATAATAGAAAAATGAAATTTGGTATATGTATATTAAGTAAAAATAAAATAAATTATAGTTCACATGTATTGCTAAGTAGTAAAAAAGAGCAAAGGGGGCTATTGAGTATAGATATGGATGATAAAATTATTATAAATACACACTTAGGATTGGACATGGAAGAAAGACAGACACAAATAAGTGAAATTTTGGATTTTGCTAAAAATCAGAATAAAAATATTGTGATTTGTGGTGATTTTAATGAAAGAAATATTAATTTAAGCTCTTATAAGGATGTAGCTAAATATTTATGTAAGGATTTTTATCCAACTTTTAAAACTTCAAGGATAGATTATGTGTTTGTAAGCTCAATAATTGATATAAAATCATATGAAGTCGACCAAGTATTCTATTCAGATCATTTTCCAATTATTGTGAAAATTTAAAAGAAAGTAAATTGTGAATATTTAGAAATATAGAAAAAATTACCACATATATTTCATATTACTTTATAAAGGAGAGGTTATTTAATGAGTAGTGATGGAAATTTGCTTCAAATTATATTCGATGGAATTTGGGGTACTGGAGAAATTATTGTAAGGGCGTTTAGAAAAAAAGAAGAAAAAAGGGAACTATTGGATATATTTTTTAACAAAGTAGGCCTTTGTAATAAAGATCAAGAATATCCCATTGTAGTAGAAACTATTTTAAATAAGGAAGAAAACGTTTACAAAGTATTGTGTCCTATAGGCCTTGGAAAATCAGACTTTGAAAAATATTCTGATGCATTAGAAGTATATTTAGGAAAAAAAGTAGAGGTAAAATCAGCTAAAGGATTTATATATATTAAATAATTATGAATGTCAAAGTTATTATGTTATAATAAAAATATGTTAAAAAAAAGATTTGGAGGTTTTACCAAGTCTTTTTTTGTTGAAAAAATCAAAAAAAGAATATAAAAATAATTTTGAATATAAATATTAGTTTAAATTTTCTGAAAATTACCTTGTTTTCAGAATAAATATTCAACTTTAATATGTGCTTTATAATTTGAATATACAGAAAATTATAATTTTATTGACTATTCAAATAGATGTCGTATATAATACATGTATGAAACGAAATACGGATTTAAATTAGGAGGTCACAATGAATAAAAGGAATAAAGATATTATAATAACAGGTTTTGCATTGTTCGCAATGTTTTTCGGAGCAGGTAACTTAATTTTCCCACCATTTTTAGGACTTATATCAGGAAGTAGTTGGTTAACTGGTTTTACAGGATTTATATTAGCAGACGTAGGTTTATCTCTTTTAGCTATACTTGCAATAGCAAAATGTGATGGAGATGTAGGTAAAATCTTTTCTAGGGCAGGCAATAAAATAGCACTAGTGTTAGCATGTTCAATAATGATTTGTATAGGACCACTTCTTGCTATACCAAGAACAGCAGCTACAACATTTGAAATGGGGGTTCAACCAATATTTAGTGGTTTCAGTTCAATAATATTCTCAATAATATTCTTCGGCGTGACATTATTATTAACAATAAGACCATCAAAAGTTGTTGATATAATCGGATCATATTTAACACCAGCACTTTTGATTGCCTTACTAGCATTAATAGGTATGGGAGTATTTAATCCTTTAGGAAGTATAGAGCCAGCAACTATAGATGGTGTATTCTCTGAAGGTATATTCCAAGGTTATCAAACATTAGATGCTTTAGGAGCAGTATCTTTATCAGCTGTAATATTTACGACTATAGCTAATAAGGGATATACAAAAAAAGAAGAAAAAATAAATATAACATTTAAAGCAGGATTAATAGCGGCAGCAGGATTATTCTTAGTTTATGGTGGACTTACTTACCTTGGTGCTACAGTATCAACTATGTTTGATTCAAATGTATCACAAGCTGGATTAATAGTTTCTATAACAGAGATGTTATTAGGATTCCCAGGAAAAGTTATATTAGGAATAATAGTAACTCTTGCTTGTTTAACAACAGCAATAGGATTAACATCTGCAACTGGGCAATATTTCTCAAAGCTTTCAAATAATAAAATAAAATATGAAACAATAGTAATTGTAGTATGTCTATTTAGTTTAGTAGTTTCTAACTTTGGAGTTGATACAATAATCCAATTCTCAGCTCCAATATTAACAGTGATTTACCCACCAACAATAGTGTTAGTAGTACTTACTTTATTAGGACAACATATTAAAAATGATAATATATTTAAATTTGCAACATATACAGCATTAGCAATGGGAATATTAAATATACTAGGTAACTTTGGTATAAAAGTTCCAGTGATAAATAGTTTACCATTACATTCATTAGGATTTAACTGGGTAGTACCAGTATTAGTTGCATCTACAATTGGATTCTTTATTAAATCAAATAGCTCTAACGCTAAATCTGATTCACAAGATGTTACTGCATAGAATTTTAAATAAAATAAAAAGTCCCTTATAATAATAAGGGGCTTTTTTAATACTTATAATAACTCTTTGAATAAATTAATTTTTCATAATAATACCACTTTGTATAGATAAATCATATAATTAAATTGTATGGCTTATTAAAGAAATTATAATAAATTTAAAAATAGCCTAGTATATAGTAATTTAATTGTTTACATAAGTAAAAATTATTTTAAGAGGAGGAGATTCTTTGCAAAAAATAATCAGGTGCAGTAAATTAAAGATTTCACCAGGCTCAAAGGAAATAATATATTCATCTTTATTAATGCTTATGCCCATGATATTTTTTCGTAGTAATACTATAGATATTATTATACTTTACTGTATTGCTATGTTTATATCAATCATATTTATAAGTGATATTTTTAGTTTAAGCAAGAAGGTAAAGATAGAAATGGACGTGGATAAGTTATTAGATGCTTATAAAAGAAGCGAATATTGGTCAGATAAAAAATATGAGGGAAAATACATAAAGCTAAAGGGTGTAATATCGCATATTGAGCTTGATGAAAAAAATAATATTTTAAGAATAAAGTTGAAAGGTAATGATATATATAAACTAGAGGCTACGGCATATGATATCACTCCAAAATGTATTGAATATATACAAAATCTATATGAAGGAAAACATATCACTATTTATGGAAATTTTGATAGAGAAGAAAATAAATTTATTATATATATGAAATATTTTAAATAATGTTTAAAACTTGTTAAGGTAAATATTATTGCGCAGTAATTGAAATGCACCTCTTAGAACTGAGGTGCATTTTTTATTATGGTATCACGAATATAGATATATTGAATGAATCTACAAACTTGCTAGTAATAGACAGCTTTATAAATTCATAAATATTAATAGAACATAAAAAATAATATTAACACTTATGAAAACGAGTTTTAAATTTTATTGGTGATAATCTAAAAAATTAGCAAATAAGGAGGTTAAAATTTTATTTTGTTAGTTCTTATAAAAAAAGAAGTTAAGCAGTTTTTTAAACATAAGATTAATATAATTATGATGTTTATATTTCCAATTATACTTATTTTTATAATGGGGAAATCACTTAATGGACCTGTAAGCATGGATAAAAACATATTTAATAATAAAATTATATATTATAGAGTTAATACTCCAATTGAAAATGAAGTTGACTTGCAACGTTTTTATGATTTTATGATTCATTTTGAAAAAAACACAAATGTTAATTTTATAGAAAATAATAATTATAAAAAAGCTACAAATGATGTAAACAATAATAAAGCAATTTGTTTCATGGATATTTATGATAATGATATTAATTATTTTAGGAATAAAAAAATAGAGAGTACAGAAAGTATAATATTTAGAAATTTGTACGAGCAATATATGAAAAAATATACTTTTTTACAATCAATTTATAAATCAAATACTGAAAAAATAAAAGATGTTTTAGATTATGATATTAAAATATGGTTAAAAGATGAAAGTATAGATCAAAAGCAAGTAAATGCATTTGCATACTATACCTTTGCAGAACTTATCTTAATTATTTTATATATATCCAACCTTACGTCTGTATCAATGTATAAGGGTGAATATTTACATACAATAACAAAAATTGAACGTCATAAGAAAAAGAAAATAAATATATTATTGTCTAAGATAGTTTTTGGAATAGTTATAGGTATTTTACAAATAATCATAGTTTACATTACTAGCACTAAATTTTTTGACGTAAGTTGGGGAGAAAATTTATTATACATTTTTATGGTATTAATTTCTCTTATAATATTTAGTTCCATACTTGGAATATTTATGGCTACTATTTTCTCAAATAAAAAAACATGTTATATGGTAAATAATATATTAATTATAATTATGGGATTTTTAGGCGGTTCTTATGTACCAATTTGTTTAGTAAAGTCAGAGAGGATTACAAGCTTTCTATCTAAAATTATTCCAAGTTATTGGGCAAATATATCTATACTTAGCTTAAGTTATGATATAAAAACAAAATATTATATTTTTTCCATATTTATTTCATTAAGTTTATCATTATTAATGCTAATTCTAGGAAGGTTAATATCAAAACTGAAGGCAGGTGGAAGTTTTGATTAAATTAATAATAAATACAATGAGAGCCTTGATTAGAGAGAAAAGTTATATAATGGTTGCAATTATTATACCTATATTTATAGCTGTATTTTTTAGTTTTGAATTTACAGGAAATCATAAGCTTAAAGTAGGTGTAATAGACAATGATAATTCCTATGGATCTAATGAAATAATAAAAACTATTGATGATTTGGAAGGTATTCAAAGTATAAAAATAAAAGAAGATGATTCTGAAATTTTACTAATAACACAGCAAATTCAAATGGTTGTTATTATAAATGATAATTTTCAAAATAAATTGCTAAACTCAAAAGATAATGAAATAAAAATTAAAACTATAAATGAAAACGATGTAAAATTAGTTGCTCAATCTATGATAGATATGAAATGTGAAGACTTGTCTATGATTGCAAAAATGAGCGAAGGAGATATAAATAAATTTAAGGAAATAAACCAAAATTACGCTGATAAAAACACAATATTAAGTTTAAACGATGTCAATGAAAAAAGAGGGTATATAGAAAGTTCATTAGGTTTAATTATATTTATAATATTTATTGTAGCTGGAAAAGTATCTAACTTCTTAATTGAGGATATAGAAAATAAAGGAAGAATTAAGAAACTCAGTTATGGAATTAGCAAATGGAAATATTATTTATCACTAATAGTTACTTTTTATATAATGTGTTCCATGTCAACTTTAATATATTATGGTATATTAATAATTTTCAAATTAGACTTTGGAATGGTAAATATAATAGACTTCTTAGTTGTTATGTTGTTACTAAATCTTGTTGCGCTAAGTTTTAACTTGTGCATAGTTAGTTTTACTAGAAGAAGACATACATCATCAATGTTAAATGTACTTATAATAGTTCCATGTTGTATGTTAAGTGGGGTATTTTGGGATTTTAATATAATGCCTAAAAACTTCCAAGTAATAGGAAGATTTATGCCAACTAGATGGGTATATATTTGTCTAGAAAATTTGCAACAAACTAATGATTTAGATAGTATAAATATATACCTAAATGCAATGATTATTTTATCAATAACATTTTTTGTTATAAGTTTTATTAAATTAAAAGAAAGCAAAGAAGTTTAAAATTTTATAAAAAGAAAAAGGTTGGACTATGTAGTAGTTCAACCTTGAATTTTTTGCTAACTTTCTTTTTTGTCGGAGTCAAAGGTAAAGTACAATCCTTTAGTAACTACATTAAATTTATTACTTAAAAAATTACATACAGTTTGAATAATACCTAAAGTATCCGCATTAACTACACCAACAATTCTTTGTTGTATAAGTAATTCATAGTAACTATTATCCACGTCTTTTATTGGGAAAAGTGCATTAGGAGCATCGACATAAGCCTCCACGCCAGGAAGTACTTTTCCATCTTTATCATAGGCTAACTCCAAATAATCTTTTGGCCTAGTAGCTAGGTTAATAGAATATTTCTTTTCACCGCAACTTACATGAACCTTGTAATTATCTTTAAACTTTGCACTACAAGGGTTATTTTTCGAAATATCATCTTGATTAAAAATCTCTTTGATTTTGTTATTTTCAAATTTATATATTACACCAATTTCAAATCCACCAGAACCTCCAAAGCTACCTCTTACCATAATTTCATCTTTGCCGTCATTTGTAAAATCTCCACAGAATAACTGTATATCATAACCTGAATAAGGTAGTTGCATATTAACTGGATATCCAACCTCAGGATTTACAACTAATTCAAGGTTTTGACTATAAGAACTATTTTCATAAGGAAAAATTCCTACTAAAATTACTTTATCTTTTGAGTTTTTATCAACTATATTTGCTGACAAACTGTCTACAACAACTTTATTATTAGAATCAGACATAATAACCCCCATCTAAATTAAATTTATATCTTCTTCTAATTTATGAAGAAAAACTATCTTATGTTAATATTATTAATAATATGAGAGCTCAACTTATTAAAAAAATTATGTTATTGTAAAACTGGGTAATATTAATAAGATCATTGAGTTATAGTAAAAATAAAACTATAATATTACTTAGTTGAGTAGCTAGGAGATGAGTTAATTGAAAAAAGATAGAATAAGAATACTATATAAAAATAATTTTGAAAGAATAGTAGAAGAAAGTAATGTTAGAAATTTTAGATCTTTAATAGATTGGATGGAAGATTTTAATGAGGGAAGTGTAGTTCCATCATTAGTTTTATTTGGTAGAGACTTGGGGAGTAACTTTTCCATTAACAAAAGTAATGTAAAAATAATTGAATTTATGGATTAAACAAAAAGGAATTGCAAACAGTTTTGCAATTCTTTTTTATTTTTTATAAAAAGAACATTGACACTTGTATATACTGTGTTATATTCTGTATATATACAACATATACGAAATATAACGGAGAGGATAAAATATGGATATAGTAGTTTCTGATTCATTACCAGTGGCTCTTTATGAGCAAATAAAAAATCAAATTATATCACAAATCGTTTCTAAAAAACTTTTGCCAGGACAGCCTCTGCCTTCAATTAGGACTTTAGCAAGAGAAATTAAGGTAAGTATAATTACTGTAAAAAAGTCTTATGATATTTTAGAAAGTGAAGGATATATAGAAACAGTTCCATCAAAAGGTAGCTTTGTTTCAGCAAAAAATACAGAAAAAATGAGGCAACTAGCCATATATGAGTGGGAATGTAAACTAGAAGAGATAGTAAAGAGAGCTAAAGAATTAGATATTTCCTTAGATGAAGGAATGGAGATTTTTAAAGAACTATATAATTTAAGTGATTAAGTGGGGTACATTATGAATTTAATAGAAATTAATAATTTAAAAAAAGCTATGGGAGATTTTAAATTAAATATAGAAAAATTAGAAATAAAAGAAGGCTTTGTTACAGGTATTATAGGGACAAATGGAGCTGGAAAAACTACTTTAATGAAATTAATAATGAATATATTAAATCAAGAGGAAGGTAGCATAAAAATATTGGGAGAAAATTTCAATAAAGACAAAAAACATATTAAAGAATTAATAGGGTATTTAGGGCATGAGACACTATATCCAGAAGATTTTACCTTAGATGACATAAAATCAACTATAAGCATATTTTATAAAAATTGGGATGAAAAGCTATTTTATGATTATACTGAAGACTTTAATTTAAATCTTCAGGAAAAATATAAAGATTTATCAAAAGGACAAAAAGTGAAATTTGATTTAGCTATGATTTTGTCTTATCATCCCAAATTAATAATCTTAGATGAACCAACAGCAAATTTAGATCCAATATTTAGGACTGAATTTTTAGAAGTTCTTCAATTACGAATGGAAAAAGATTTATCTACAACTTTATACTGTACTCATATTACAAGTGATTTGGATAAAATAGGAGATTACTTTGTTGTAATGGATAAAGGAAAAATTATTTTTAATGAAGATAGTGAAAATATAAGAAATAATTATACTATTGTAAAGGGATCAAAAGTACTATTAAATGAAGAAACCAAAAAAGTATTTCAACATATAGTGGAAAATGAATTTGGATTTAGAGGAATTTCTAATAATAAAAAAGAAGCAGAAGATATATTTGGGCAAGAAGTTTTATATGAAATACCTAAAATAGAAGATGTATTAATATTTAGTAAGGGGAATAAGTAATGACAGAGATAAAAAAATTATTAAGATTAGATTTGAAATTTTTAAAACAATATTATAGGATGTACATACCTGTATTTTTTATTATGCTATTTGTTTTTGGTAATATGTCATTTAATATGGGACTTGTAATATTGGTTTTCTACTATGGATTTGAAACTGATGATAACCGTAAAAAAGTTAATAATTTAATACAAACTCTTCCAATAAATAATAAAGAATATGTTTCTTATAAATATATTTCTTCATTTATGCAATTGATTTTCATAGTAATGTTTTTTTTAATTGCAATGATTTTAATTTTAATTGCAGAAAATATTTCTAATTCAGATTCAGAAATATTTTTATTATCTTGGATAAGTAATCATATTGTACAAAATAACGGTATACAAGCAAATTATTTAATCAGATTTATAGCAGAATTATTCATGTCAGTTGTTACTATTTGTGTAATGATTCCTACAAAATACAATAAAATTAAAAAGAAAAGAGTACTAACGTGGATTATATTAATATTTGTTAATAGTATGGTGGGGAATTGTTTGACTAAAGATTACACATGGGTACTATTTGACTTTTTAAGTAAATTTAATGAATTATTTATAGTTATGTTAGGAATTATTTTAAGTTATTTCTTGATTAAATTATCCTTTAGCAAAACATTACAACTTCATAGTGAATCTGAAATTATATAAATAAAAATATAATGAATATAAAAGGGTTATAACAAAATAAAATAATTGTTATAACCCTTTTACATATGTACATAAAAATAAATTTAACAACCTATTATAGTCACAAACATAAAATATAACATAAGACAAAATTAGTTGTATTGGGGGGGAGAGTATGAACTTGTATGAAGAGGCTTCTTCCATAGTGAAAAAACTTTCTTTAGAAGAAAAGTGTAAATTTTGTTGTGGAGTAGATTTCTGGCATTCATTTGGAATAGATGAAATAAATATCCCATCAATTATGTTATGTGATGGACCTCATGGTCTTAGAAAAGAAGATATAGATAGTTTTATGTTTATGAGCCCTAAAGTCATAAAATCAACTTGCTTTCCAACAGCTACAGCTTTAGCCTCCACCTTTGATGAAGAATTGATAAATCGTATGGGAAAGGCACTAGGTGAGGAATGTAGAAAAGAGGATGTGGCAGTACTTTTAAGTCCAGGAATTAATATAAAAAGACTACCTATCTGTGGAAGAAATTTTGAATACTTTAGTGAAGATCCTTATTTAAGTGGCAAGATGTCAGCAGCACTTATAAGAGGAATACAAAACAAAGGCGTAGCAGCTTGTTTAAAGCATTTTGCAGGAAACAGCCAGGAAAAATATCGTATGACTATTAATTCAATTATTGATGAAAGAGCTCTTAGGGAAATATATTTGAAAGGGTTTGAAATAGCCATAAAAGATGCTCATCCTTGGTCTGTAATGATGGCATATAATAGATTAAATGGGCAGTACTGTTGTGAAAATAAATATTTAATACAAGACATACTTAGAAATGAATGGAATTATAAAGGATGTATTATTAGTGACTGGGGAGGTGTTAATGATATTATTTCTAGTATAAATAATGGATTAAATTTAGAAATGCCAGGATATAAAGATGATTATTATAAGATTTTACAAAAGGCTGTAGAAAATAACAAATTAGATGAAAAAATATTAAATAATTCTGTTACAAAAGTAATTGAACTAATTTTAAAATATAAAGAAGGTAAGAAAATACCATATAAATGTAATTTTAAAGAACATATTGACTTGGCAAAGGAAATAGCTGAAAGTAGTGCAGTATTACTTAAAAATGATAATAATATTCTCCCAGGAAATAATTTACAAAAAATTGGATTAATAGGAAGGCTTGCAAAAGAACCTGTATACCAAGGATTGGGTAGTTCACATGTTAATTCTAATACTATAGACAATGCATATGATGTATTTTTAGATAATAATTGCAATATAAATTATGCTGATGGATATTATTTAGAAAATGATGAAATTCATGAAGTTTTACTGAAAGAAGCTATAGAAGTGGCAAAAAATAAGGATATAGTGTATTTATTTGTAGGTTTACCTAAATATTATGAGGCAGAAGGATATGATCGCAAAAATTTAAAATTGCCAAAGTCTCATGATAATTTAGTTTATGAAATTAGCAAAATTAATAAAAATTTAGTAGTAATATTACAATGTGGATCTGTTGTGGAAATGCCATGGAGTCACATTCCTAAAGCTATTTTACTAACTCATTTAAGTGGTTGTAGAGGCGGAAATGCGACCGTAAATCTATTATTAGGAAAGGAAAACCCATCAGGTAAGCTAAGTGAAACTTATGCAAATACTTTTGACGATTATCCATCGATAGGATTCTACCCTGGAGATAATAATTATGTTGAATATAGAGAAAGTATATTTGTGGGATATAGATATTTTGATAGTGCAGATATTAATGTAAAGTATCCTTTTGGTTTTGGGCTTTCTTATACAACTTTTGAATATAGTAATATGAAAATAAAATATAATAATGACAATAATATGGAAGTATCCATAACTGTTACCAATATTGGTAATATGGAAGGGAAAGAAGTAGTCCAACTTTATATTTCTTGTTTATACTCAAAATTGTTTAGAGTAAAGCAAGAGTTAAAAGGATTTAAAAAAATAAATTTAAAACCTAAGGAAAGTAAAGAAGTAACTTTTATTTTAGATGAAAATTGCTTTGCTTATTATAATATTCAAAGCAATCAATATGAAGTTGAAGAAGGACAATATAGTATAAGTATTGGTTCATCATGTAGAAATATTAAATTTTCTACAGTAGTAAATAAAAGAGGAGATAGTGTGAAAACTATTGATTATAAAGCAAAATCTCCATCTTATTATGAACTATATAAAAAGAAACTAGATCCAACAGAGTCAGAATTTGAGAATATATATAATAAGGAACTACCGATTATTAACAAGAAAATATATCCATTTACTACAAATTCTACAATAAATGATATTAAAAGTATTTATGGTGGTGATTTAATTATATCTGCCATAAATAAAAAGGCAAATAAATTTGTAAGTGGAGATAAAGCCATGGAAATTACAGTAAAAGAATCATTAAATGATCAACCTTTTAGGCTAATTGCTATGGTAACTAGAGGAGCGATAAATCGCAAATCAATACAAGGATTTGTGAATTTATTAAATAAACATTATGTTAAAGGATTTTTACAAATTTTAAGAAATAGGAAATAATTTTAAAAGAATAGAAGCGATTTTTATTGGATAAATTATAATTAAAATATCATCAAGGAGAATTACATTATGGATAACAATAAAAATAGAATGAAAGATAGACCAAAATCAAATCCAGAACTTAGAAAAATGTATTCTGAGCATGGAGCAGACATTGGAATAGAAAATGGACAAAAAATAGGCGCTAGAGATTGTGGTACAAATAAAACTAAAACTGAAAAACTTTATCATAAAGCTAAAAAAAGAGATTAACACATAAAAATCGTATCAATTTAATTTTGATACGATTTTTATATTTTGAAGCAAAAGTATAATTATAGCCTTTTTAAATGAGAAAATTTATCAAATTTATTAAAAACTACATACTAACAATTGTAATATTTTCAAATATTTTTACATATTATCAAGTAGTTTTTACTATAAGAAATGGTGGTGGATAATATATCAATAATGCATAATGTAGAAGAAAAGTCAGGGGGAACTTTGGATAGAGAATAAACAACTTTAAGCCGAATTATGATAATTATAAGGTGAAGTCTGATTAAATATGTCTTATTTAATCACTTTTCATATGAAGGAATCATATAAAAGTATATGAGGAAAGAATTTTATTGTCTATTTTAAAAATTTAGACCATAAATAAATCCTTCATTGTATATAAATGCAATTATGAGGAGGAATTTGCGTGAGCATTGATTTAAATGAAAAAGTAAGTGGGAAGTACTGGATAAGAAAGGTTATTAAAGAGAATAATGGATCTGTCTTGAATGAAAGAATAATTAATAGAGATACAAGAATTGAGTCTATAGAGTGGCTATCACCTCTAGAAAATGAGAATTTTAGAGAGTATATGCTAAATTCACCTTCTCTCCTAGAGAAGTTAAACAATAATGGAGTTGCATTGAAAAAAGAAGATTTGAGTTTTTGGCCACAAAGAGAGCCTGTATGGGATGGAATCGGTTTGGCAGCTATAAAAGATTCACAGGAAAAAATGATCGTCTTAGTGGAAAATAAAAGCAGTATTAAAGAATTGAGAAGTAAGTTAGCGTCTACAAATGAGAATAATAAAAGATTAATATTAGATTCAATGAAAGAAACTTATGATGAGCTTGGAATAAAAGGTGATTTTAATAAATGGTTTGATACTTATTACCAAATAGCTAATAGGTTTACTTTTATGCACCAACTTATGAAAAAGGGATATAAGGTTAAATTAGTTTTTCTAAATATTGTTGATGATCATATGTACAAAAATATATCAAAGGCTAAATGGGTAGAAGAATATTGTAAAATGTTAAATGAATTTATGGGAGAAAGATTTGTGCCAAGAGATGTAGTGATTATTGATTTAAATGTGCATGAAGAAAAATAAAAGGTTAAAAAACGTATTGTTAATTCAATACGTTTTTTACATTAATAGAGGAAATTATTATTAATAAGATGAAATAAATATATAACAATGAGCAAAAAGGAAGTGTTATTATGGAAAAACAAGAAATTCAAATAAAATTGGCTTATGACGAAATTGATTCAATAAAAGAGCTATTTACAGAATATAGAAATATGCTAGTAGAAACATATAAGGACGTGGAAGGGGTAAGTTCTTGTTTTGTAAGCTTTCAAGAGGAGTTAGATACTTTAAAGGATAAATATGCATTACCAAAGGGAAGATTATACATTGCAAAATATGATGGTAAAATTGCTGGGTGTGTTGGACTTAGACCATTAGATGATTATTGTTGTGAAGTGAAAAGATTATATGTAAGAAATCAATTTAGAAGCTTGGGTATAGGAAAATTGCTTATGGAATACATAATCAAGGATGGGAAAGAATTAAATTATGACTTAATAGTATTAGATACATTCTTGCACTTGGAAAGAGCTGTAGATTTATATTATAAACTAGGTTTTAATGAAATAAAGGAATATTATAATAGTCCTATAAAGGATGTAATTTATTTGGGATTAGATTTAAATAATAAAGAAAGTTAAATAAAAGAATTACATGACTCTCTCATATATATTTTGTAAAGAACATGTAAAAATCTAACCTTATTGCGTAAAAACGTTGACTAAAACATGTTTTGGAACTATGCTAGAAAAGTACTTTGTATACAGAACTAATATGGGAGATCGATGTAACGAAGGACATAATTAAAAAAATAGAACAATAAGAGGTGTTTACCAGGCATAGTACTTATTGCTATAACAGTAGTTTCTGTATTAATTGCTAATAATAGTGCAAAGAAATAATATGTGGTTTAGTTATTGGAAAACCACTTGGTGTAGTATCTTTTAGTTATATAGCAGCTAAACTGTATATGATGAAAATGTTATAAACTTAGCAAAAGTATCAATATTAACGGCTTCTATGATTTCCATAATGTTAACACATATGGGTTTGACATTATGGAAATCATAGCCCAGTAGGATTAATACACTAGAAAGATTAAGAGTTATCTCAACATAGTTATAATTGTTGAAATAACTCTTTTTTAACTACTACAAATTAATAAGTTTAATTTTTCCTCGAGAAACCTCTATTTTTCCTTCTTTTTCAAATTTCTTAAGTATACGGCTAATAACTTCTCTAGAGGAGCCTAATTCGTTAGCAATATTTTCATGAGTAATGTAAAGTATATTTGAATCTAGATATCTACTTTGTTCTAATAGATAATCCGTAATTCTTTCATCCAAGCTAAAGAAGGTTGCCTGTTCCAATACATACATTACTTCAGATAATTTATCCTGTGTAAGGCTAAGGATATAGTTCATAACATTAATATTAGATTGAGACAATTTTTTTAATAATGAACTATCAATAATTATAGCGCTAGCATCATTTTGGGCCTCTAAATTAACATCATAAGTTATATTTTTAAATGCGCAAGAAGCCGACAACATACAAACATCTCTGTCATATAGCTTGAACAAGGTAATTTGTCTACCACTAGGGGCAGAAATAAATACTCTGAAATTTCCACTCATAGTAATCAATAGTCCTGTGCAAGATGAATCTTTAGAATGAACAAGTTCACCTTTTTCATATTTGCCTATAGAGCTTTTTGAAATTAATTCATTCTTCTCCTCATTATTTAGATTCTTAAAAAAAGGAAGAGTTTCTTTAAGATAATACTCTTTATCCATTATATATCCTCCAAAATTATTTTTCAGGATTGATTTCGGAAGAAAGTATCTAAATAGCATAAATAAAACTCCAGTAATGAATAATCCCATGTATCCTATATTAAAAACTGATGGATATTGTGGTGATATATTAAGTAAAGTTAATTTGCCGAAATCAAATCCTGATATAAGTCTTATATTTTCTAATTAAATCATGTGGTAAATAATATTACCTTAGCTAAGTGTAAATCTTGAAGTCTTAACATGGCAAGTAAATTTTTATGATTTGTTTATATAAATCATATCCGAAAAATTAATATAATACTATGGTTAAAGTGTTTAATTTCTGTTTATTTAAACAAATTATAACCTTTTATTATGTGATAAAATCACAAAAAAGACATTATCAAAATTGATAATGTCTTTTTTATATATTACCTCCAACACCTTTTACAAGGTCTATAGCCTTTTGACTTAGCTTTAGATTCCGTCATTTTTATGGCACCTTCCATATTATGAGCCTTAGCTGTTTTATGATAAATATTAGAAGTTGAATGTCCTCCATTTGCATAAACATACTTTGAAGATGATGAACTAGAAGAAGATGAGCTACTCTTAACTGTTATAGTTTTAGATTTAGTAGTGTAACCACTTTTATTAATCTTAACTGTAATTTTAGTGTTTTTCTTTTTCTTAGAAATTTTAATTGAGTAATTTCCAGAAGAAGATACAGTTGATTTACCTACTTGCTTGCTACCAACATAAGCTTTAACAGTAGCACCTTTAGTCCCTTTCCCACTTATCTTTGTTGAAGAATTATATACTGAGTTAACAGTGAAAGTTTTAAACGTTTTCTTTGTAGCAGCCTCTATAACACTTACATTTTCAGTATTAATAATACTTAAACTTGGTGCAAGAGTCATAGAAAATGCTATTACAATAGATAAAGTTAATGATTTAAATATTTTTTTCATTACATATACCCCCTAAATTATGATTAATATTTTGTATAAATTTTTGACGTTACATGGGAAATTATAGCATTATTAATCTAAGTTTATCAATATATAAATTAAGAATATAATAATAAGGATAAAAAAAATATAAATATGCATAATTATAAGGTAAAATAAAAATAGATATAATTAGCTGGAGGAGAAAATGATAAATAAAGAACAGTTTTTAAATATGTATAAAATAAATGAAGAAGAACTTAAAAAAGAAAATATAAGTTGGAAAGATTTAAAAGCAATACACGATGATTTTATCGATTCAAAAAAAAGCTATGAAACTCAGGCAGATTTAGTTGCCAATATACTTAGAGCTCAGCCAAAGGTTCACTCAGTAAAAACTAGAGTAAAGGATGTAAGTCACTTAATAGAAAAAGTAATTAGAAAAACTCCTGAAAGAAGAGCTAAATATGGACAAGATTTTAATTTCACATCAGAAAACTATAAAGATGAAATTACAGATTTACTTGGTATAAGAGTAATACATATATTTAAAGAAGATTGGGAAGAAATACATAATTTTATAACTAATATGTGGGATGTTATGGAGATAGTAGCTAATGTAAGAGAAGGAGATGACACTAGAAAATTTGATGAACAGGGAATAGCTGTTTGTTCAAGACCATCAGGATATAGATCAGTACATTATTTATTAGAATCTTATCCAACCAATAAAAAACTTATTACTGAGGTTCAAGTTAGAACTATATTTGAAGAAGGTTATGGAGAAATAGATCATCAACTTAGATACTCTCATGAAGATATTCCAGATCTTTTAGGTCAAAATTTAATGTTGTTAAATAGAATAGCAGGAAGTTCTGATGAGATGGCATCTTTAATAAATAGATTAAGTCAAAGTATTCAAGAAGTAGAGGACAAGTTTAAAGCAAAAATAAATGAAAAAGATAAGAAGATACAAAGTTTGAAATATAAAATATCAAATGAATTTGATATAGCTAATAAGAATAAAGAAGTTTTAATAAAAGAAATTGATGACATATTAAATCACTAAAAATATAAGGATAAATTTCATAAATAATCTATCCTATTTTAATGTATAAATATTCAATTTTATTAGTAACTACTCATATAATTTATAGATAAATAAATATGGAGGATTTATATATGGAGTTCAATGTAGATCAAATGGTTTGCAAATTGTCTTGTCATGGATAATTGTCAGAGATAACGTATTTTAATATATATGATAATATAATGCTTTATGATACAAATATATGTATTGATGACATTGATGTAACTATGCCTAAAGTTGATATTTATTTTGTTAAGGTTATTGATACAAAAAAAGGAGTATCCTTAGAAGGTCAGTATTTAAGTGGTAAAAACTTATTGTACTCGGAAATTATTATTAATATAAGTGATGATGTTATAACTAAAGTGTTTGTGCAAGATGATATACCGAAAGAAACTAGATTTATAGAAAATTCTGTTGTTGTTAACAACATAAGTAAAGGAGGATTAAATCCTCAAGATTGTTTTCGCATTGTGGATATTAAAGCTAAAGAAAAGATAATAATAAAATTCAAAGCATTAGTATTACCACAATATGGAGGTGATGAAATAATTAAAAATTATTCTAGTATAGAATATGATTACTTATATAATATAAAAAAACGAAAGATAGAATAAATATTATTAGTAATGAAGTAGGTACATTTGTCAAAAATATGGTTTTTAATCAAATAACCGTAGATAATAAGATTGAAGTATGTAATTTAGTAGAAGATGTCTAAAATACAAAAGTTACTATTGAAATAATGGATATAAAAATTATTAATGCACCAATGAATAATATAGATGAATTATGTACAAAATCTAATGAAAATATGTGTTTAGTCCTTGTGGTAGGAACAATAAAATATGATATAACTTATAAAGATGTACATAGAAGAAATAATAAGCTAAATAAGAAGGTTATAAGAGAATATTGTGTGGAAGATATATTTGGATTTTCTTGTTGTCTAGTTGTGCCTGTGGGAATAACTTACGGAAATAAGTATGATATAAATTGTATTATAGAGGATTCAATAACTACTATAACAAATCCAAATACATTGTATTTAAGTACAAATATATTGTTTTATTATTAAAGCCATAAATTATAAAAATTATAATTTATGGCTTTAATAATATTTAAGTATAATTTCTTATATGGAAATATTAATCTTTTTACATGGTTATACTAATGATAATTTAATATAATAAAATATTTATTACATAATAATGGAGGTATAATATATGTCAAAAAAAACGAGACTAATTACATTGTTTTTATGCTTAGTTACAATGCTTATATCTATAGCTTGTAGAAAAACTGAAACTACTGAAAAATCGAATTCTAGTACTAGTAGTATAACGGTGTCAGGATCAACATCAGTGGGACCTCTTATGGAAAAAGAAGCAGAAAAATTTCAAGAAGCTAACTCAGGCATGAAAGTTGAAATAAATCAATTAGGTTCTTCAGCGGGAATAAAAGATACAATAAATGGAACAGTTCAAATAGGTATGTCATCTCGTGATTTAAAAGAACAAGAAAAGGCAGAAGGTCTTACAGAAGTTGAAATTGCTTATGATGGAATAGCTATAATCTCAAATAAAGCTAATAATGTAAAATCTCTTACAATGTCACAAGTAAAAGATATTTATACTGGCAAAATTAAAAATTGGAAAGAATTAGGAGGTAAAGATAGTGAGATAGTTGTTGTTTCAAGAGAAGATGGTTCTGGAACTAGAGATGCTTTTCAAGAAATAGTAGGATATACATCAGAAGAACTCACTAAAAAGGCACAAATAGGTGATGGATCAGGAAATATAAAATCAACAGTAGCTGGTAATGAAAATGCTATTGGATTTATATCTTTTGAATATGTGGACGATAAAATAAATGCTATAAACATTGATGAAATTGCACCAAAGGCAGAAAATGTAAAAAATAAATCTTATAAAATATCAAGACCATTTTTACTAATATATAAAGAAGAAAACTTAAAAGATAATGGAAATAAATTAATAGATTTTATCTTAAGCGAAGAAGGACAAAAAATTGTAGAAGAAAATGGATTAATAAGAATAAAATAATATGCTCAATAAATCCTCCTTTATTAATCTAAGGAGGATTTTATACATCTAAGGAGAAGCCTATGAACGAAAATATTAATCGTGTGAAAAATAATTCAAATAAAAATAAATATTTAATAGAAAGTCTTACATCAAAGATATTTTTACTAAGTGCATTTATTTCTGTAATAAGCTTATTACTTATAATAGGTTTTGTTTTCTACAAAGGTTCCATACCATTTATATCTAAAGGATATTCATTTATTGATTTTTTATTTGGAACAGAATGGGTACCATCTGCAGACAAATTTGGTATATTACCTATGATATTAGCATCAGTATATGCAACCTTAGGTTCTTTAATTATAGGTGTTCCTGTGGGAATTTTAACTGCAACATTTATAGTAGAAGTTGCTCCAAAATCCTTAAGTAAAATAATTTCTCCAGCAGTAGAGTTATTGGCAGGAATTCCATCAGTATTATATGGAATATTTGGTTTAGCATTTCTAGTTCCTAAAATACAAAAAATATTTAATTTACCAAAAGGTCAAAGCTTACTAGCAGTAATTATTGTTTTAGCAGTAATGATGCTGCCAACTATAATTACTGTGTCAGAAACAGCAATAAGGGCTGTACCTAAATCATATAAAGAAGCATCTTTGGCTCTTGGAGCATCAAAAACACAAACTACTTTTAATATAGTTATTCCAGCAGCTAAATCAGGAATTTTAGCAGCTGTAGTACTTGGAGTAGGACGTGCTATTGGTGAAACTATGGCAGTTATACTAGTAGCAGGAAATTCACCAGCAATTCCAAGTTCATTGATGGATAGCGTGAGACCTCTTACTACAAACATTGTTTTAGAAATGGGATACGCCTTTGGAACACATCAAGAAATGTTATTTGCAACAGGAATTGTGTTATTTATATTCATTATTATACTTAACCTAATACTAAGTAGGATTTCTAATAAGGAGGAAGATTAATATGAATAAAACTAAAGATAACATATTGAATGCTTTAGTATATTTGTGCGCAATATTTACAATAAGTGTTCTCATATTAATAGTAGGTTTTATATTTTTAAATGGTATAAAACTGATTAGTCCATCCTTTATATTTGGAAATTATTCATCTAGTGGTGGTGGAATTAAGCCAATGATTATAACTACATTATACGTAGTATTATTATCCATATTAATAGCAACTCCTATTGGCATATTATCAGCAGTATATCTGCAAGAATATGCAAAGCAAGGAAAGGTAGTTAAGATAATTAGATTTGCTACAGAAAGTTTATCAGGAATACCATCCATAGTTTATGGATTATTTGGAGGCATATTTTTTGTAGTAGCTCTTAATTATTCTTATTCCATATTATCAGGGGCACTTACTGTGTCCATTATAATTCTTCCTATTATAATTAGAACTACAGAAGAATCTTTAAAAACTGTACCTGATAGTTATAGAGAAGCGTCTTTAGGATTAGGTGCAACAAAGTTTCAAACTCTATATAAAATTATTATTCCAAGTGCCATACCAGGTATTTTGTCTGGCGTAATTTTAGCCATGGGTAGAGTTATAGGTGAATCGGCGGCTATATTACTTACAGCAGGAACTGTGGCACAAATGCCTTACTCATTATTTGATAGTGCAAGAACTTTAACAGTACAAGCATATTTAGTAACTAAGGAAAATGGAGATATAAATCAGGCTTGTGCAGTGGGAATAGTTTTAATAGTAATAATATTAGCCCTAAATTATATTGCCAAATTAATAAGCAAGAAATTTAATAAAGCTAATTACTAAAGAGAGGTGTTAAAATGTCACAAAATATTAAAATAAGCGTAAGAAATTTAGAATTATTTTATGGTGATAATAAAGCTTTAAAAAATATAAATATAGATATAGAAGCTAACGAAGTAACTGCTTTA
Source organism: Terrisporobacter glycolicus ATCC 14880 = DSM 1288 (assembly GCF_036812735.1). Taxonomy (NCBI): domain Bacteria; kingdom Bacillati; phylum Bacillota; class Clostridia; order Peptostreptococcales; family Peptostreptococcaceae; genus Terrisporobacter; species Terrisporobacter glycolicus. The sequence continues at coordinate 697,581 of NZ_CP117523.1, forward strand.
ATTGGTCCATCGGGATGTGGAAAATCTACCTTTTTAAGAACTTTAAATAGAATGAACGATCTTATTGATAATGTGAAAATAACTGGAGAAATTAAGTTAGAAGGGGTAGATATTTATAAAGATGATGATGTTATAGAACTTAGGACAAAGGTGGGAATGGTATTTCAAAAACCAAACCCATTTCCAATGAGTATTTATGATAATGTGGCATATGGGCCAAGAGTACATGGTATAAAAGATAAAAAACAGCTGGATAAAATTGTTGAAGAAAGTTTAAAAGGTGCGGCTATTTGGGATGAAGTTAAAGATAGGATTAAATTTTCAGCTCTTGGACTGTCTGGAGGTCAACAGCAACGTATTTGCATAGCTAGGACTATTGCTCTTAAGCCTGAGGTTATACTTATGGATGAACCAACTTCAGCCCTAGACCCTATCTCCACACTAAAAGTAGAAGAGCTTATAGAAGAGATGAAGGAAAAGTTTACAGTGGTAATAGTAACTCACAATATGCAACAAGCGGCAAGGATTTCTGATAAAACAGCATTTTTTCTAAGTGGTGATTTAGTGGAGTTTGATAACACAAAAACAGTATTTACAAATCCTACAGATCAAAGAACAGAAGACTATATTACAGGTAGATTTGGATGAAAATAAGGAGTGTTTACATGAAAAAAAATGATAATAACTTGGGTTTAAGTATAAATTATTTAAAGGATATTGCCGTAGAAATGATGGGTAAGTGTGAAAATATTGTTGAAGAAGCTGTAAATGCAATGGTTGAAAAAGATATAGACAAATCTAAAGAAATAATAGGTCTAGACGATGATATAGATAATCTAAGAGGATATATAAGAGAGCAAATTATTGAACTTATTGCACTTAGACAACCAATGGCAAAGGATTTAAGAACTATATATGCACTTAGTACTATGTCTACGGAACTTGAAAGAATTGGTGATTACGCTGTAAATATTGCTATGGAAACAATTAAGATAGGTGAAGATGAGTACGTCGAAGAGCTAATAGATATACCTAAAATGAAAAGAGTAAGTATGGATATGTTAAAAAGTGCAAAAACTGCTTTTATAAATAGTGATGTAAAGCTAGCTCATAAAACAGCTCTACAAGATGATATAATAGACGATTTATATAATGAAGTATATATAGATTGTATCTCTGCCATGAAAAGAGATGAAAGAAACATACCTCAGGCTGTAAGGTTATTGCTGGTTGGACGATTTTTAGAAAGAATAGGAGATCATGTAACAAATATTTGTGAAATGATAATATACTCAATTAAAGGCGAAATGCTCGAGCTGGATTAAATTAAAAAATCTGTAAAGAAAATATCTTTACAGATTTTTTATTACAATAAAACATCATTTAATGATGTTATCAATCAAAAATATTATAGAATATAGAATTGGCTATAGATAATAGTATGGCAGCCCAAATTGAATTTAAGATTCCATTAAGTTCTGCACCTGGTACTATAGAAAAAGCTAAGTATAGAACTATACCATTAATAACTAATGAAAATAGCCCTAAAGTTAAAATAGTTATAGGAAATGAGAAAAATTGTATAATAGGTTTTACTATTAAGTTAAGGCATCCAAAAATTATAGTAAGCATTATTAAAGCTGATAAAGAACCTATATATACACTAGACATTAAATTTGAAATTATAAATAAAGATATTGCATTAATAACAATAAACAAAGATATTCTTCTCATGTTAATTCTCCTTTTCTTTTAATTATGTAAGTTCATTACTTCAAATAAAGTATATGTAATCTTATAATTATTATATAACAAATTTTGAATACTATTAAAAATCTTATAAATATTAAGAAATACTTAAGAAATTTATAATAAAATACCCACTTTAGATATTTCATGTGGGTATTTTTATTTTTATAAATAATTCAAATGGCCAATAATGCCCTGTGTTAAATTGTATAAATGTTTAAATCCATATTCATCTAATAAATGGGCAGCATAAACACTTCTTTTTCCAGAGCGACAGTAAATAATAACTTTTTCATTTTTATAAGGTAATAAGTTATCTATTTGTGAATCTAAATCACTTATAGGAATATTTATAGCATTAGGAATACGGCTAGTATTATATTCAGCCTCTGTTCTAACATCAAGTAAGATAAGTTTTTCTTTATTATTTATCATATTATTTAGCTCTGATGAACTTATATCTTCATATATCTTCATTGAAAGGTCTCCTTTAAATATTGTTTCACAATTTTATTGATTGTATATAAAAATCTATTTATAAAATAATTACCCATTTATTATTATTTGAAATCTTAATGATATAAAAAATAAATAAAAAAAATTGGGTTTTATGTGACAATGTTACAGTCGAAAAAATCTTATTCCTATATATTGTAAGTATTAGGTAGCATTTATAAAAAGGAGGGTTTTTATAATGAGTAAGAAGATAATTATAGTTGGAGGTGTAGCAGGTGGTGCATCTACAGCAGCTAGACTTAGAAGATTAGATGAAAACGCAAATATTATAATGTTTGAAAAAGGCGAATATATTTCTTTTGCTAACTGTGGGCTTCCATATTATATTGGGGGAACAATAAGTGAAAGAGATAAGCTAATAGTTACGAGTGTAGGATCTATGGGCAATAAGTTTAACATAGACATAAGAAATTTTAGTGAAGTTATTAAAATAGATAAGGAAAATAAAATAGTAACAGTTAAAAATCACACAACTAATGAAACTTATGAAGAAAATTATGATGACTTAGTTTTATCGCCTGGAGCTAGTCCTATTAAACCGCCAATTTCAGGTATCAATGATTGTGATAATTTATTTACTTTGAGAAATATACCAGATACAGATAAAATCAAGAATTTTATAAATGAGAATAAACCAAAGCATGTCACTGTAGTTGGTGGAGGGTTTATTGGTCTTGAAATGCTAGAAAACTTGTATGACTTGGGATTAAAGATGACATTAGTAGAAGCTAGTGAACAAGTTATGGCACCATTAGATATAGAAATGGCAAGTATAATTCATGAACATCTTGTAGATAAAGGTATACAAGTTATTTTAAAAGATGGTGTAAATTCTTTTGAGAATTATGGTAAAAAGATAGTATTATCAAGTGGAAAAGAAATAAATACGGATATGATAATTTTATCTATAGGTGTAAAACCAGAAACAAATATTGCAAAAGAATGTGACCTTAAAGTAAATCAACGTGGAGCCATAGTAGTTGATAAGAATATGAAAACTTCATATGATAATATTTACGCATTAGGTGATGCAGTGGAGATTATGGATTTCGTAAATAAAAAACCTACAATGATTCCTCTTGCATGGCCAGCAAATAGACAAGGTAGAATAGTTGCAGATAATATTTGTGGTAAAAAATCAGAGTACAAAGGTAGTCTTGGTTCATCTGTAGCAAAAGTTTTTGATTATACTGTGGCTACAACGGGAAATAATGAAAAAACTTTGAAAAAATTAGGAATTGATTATGAAGTAATTCATATTCATCCATCATCAAGTGCATCATATTACCCTGGTTCTTTTCCGATTTGTTATAAAATGATATTTGATCCTAAGGATGGAAAAATATTTGGAGCACAAGGTGTGGGAATAAATGGAGTAGAAAAAAGAATTGATATAATAGCTACTGCAATAAAAGGTAATCTTAATATATATGATTTGCAAGATGTGGAAGTGTGTTATGCTCCACCATACAATTCAGCAAAAGATCCTGTAAATATGCTGGGATATTATGCTGAAAATATAATTGAAAATAATGTAAATGTTATTCAATGGTATGAAGTTGATAAATTAGACAATAATAATTCTATAATTTTAGATATAAGAGAAGAATTTGAATTAGCTACAGGGGTAATAGAAAATTCTATTAATATACCTTTAACAGTTTTAAGACATAGATTAAATGAAATACCTAAGAATAAAATTATTTATGTCACATGCCAAGTAGGACTTAGAGGATATATTGCTTGTAGAATATTATCTCAAAATGGTTTTGATTGTGTAAATATTGATGGTGGAATAAAAACTTATTTAGCTGTTAAAAAAGCAGAAAAAGCTTTAAATAATCAAAATATCAGTGAAAATAATGGGGGAAAAGAAATGAATAAAAATGATTTTAATAAGGAAAATGTGGATGCCCATGTTACTTTAGATGCTTGTGGACTTCAATGCCCTGGTCCAATAAGAAGAGTATTTGAAGAAATTAATAAAATGGAAAAAAATCAAATACTAGAAGTTAAGGCCAGTGATCCTGGTTTTACAAAAGACATTGATTCGTGGTGTGATAAAACAGGGAATACTTTATTAAAATCTGAATTTGACAAAAATAAAAAGGCTTTTGTAGCTTATATACAAAAAGGAAGTAAGGATGTAAAAGTAAATCATTCTTGCTCTTTAAGTAACAATGAAAAAGATGGAGCTACAATGGTGGTATTTAGTGGTGACTTAGATAAAGCAATTGCATCATTTATAATAGCAACAGGAGCGGCATCTATGGGAAAACCGGTAACGATGTTCTTTACGTTCTGGGGACTTAATATCTTAAAAAGCAAAGACAAGCCCTCTGTTTCAAAAGATACTGTGGAGAAAATGTTTGATATTATGTTGCCATCAAACACAGATAAATTACCTTTATCACAAATGAATATGGGTGGTATGGGGCCTAAAATGATAAAACAAATTATGAAAAAGCATAATGTGGATGATATTGACACATTAATAAAAAATGCAATGGATATGGGGGTAAAAGTTGTGGCTTGCTCCATGAGTATGGAACTTATGGGCATAAAAGCAGAAGAGTTTATTGATGGTGTAGAAATAGGAGGAGTAGCATCTTATTTAGGAGCAACAGAAGAATCAAACCTAAATTTATTTATATAATATAAAAAATGTGTATTTATGTAAAAAATGGGTATATATATTAATAATAATATGGATATAAATTTGTTATTGTAATAAAATATAAATGACAAATAAAATATAGAAAAATATGGAGGATATTTTAATGGCACAAATACTTAATAACGATAATTTTAATACATCAATAGAGAATGGAGTATGCGTAGTAGACTTTTTTGCAACTTGGTGTGGACCTTGCAAAATGTTAGCTCCTGTATTTGAAGAATTAAGTGGAGAAATGGATACAGCTAATTTCTTTAAAGTTGATGTGGATCAAGCACTAGATGTTGCAAGAAGATATGCGATAACAACTGTTCCAACAATGATAATATTCAAAGATGGAGAAGCAGTAGATAAAATGGTAGGCTTCCTTCCAAAAGAACATATAAAAGCTAAAATAGAAGCTCAATTATAAAAACAAGTAAATTTATTATAAATAAAATGGTGATATCTGTTAAGAGTCACCATTTATTTTTTGAAAATAAATGTAAAAAAATAATATAAAAATCATTGATTTCTATAAAACATATTTATTAAAATTAAATTAGGAAAAAATTACAATTTTGAAAGGAAAAAGTTACGAAAAAGTTACAAAAATGTATTTTTTTTACTGTCGAAATATAGACAAACTAATTTAAAAATGTAATAATAGTATTAATACCAAGTAAATATGTTTCAGATATGTTACATATTGGAAGGGGGATAGAAATTACAATTTATAAAATTGTAAAATCGATTAAATATGAGTATAAATAAAAAATATGTAATGGCAGGTATGCTAGCTACAGCGTTAGTAGCACCAATGACCGATGTGACGAACTCTCATGCAGATGATACAAGAACAATAACAGGAAGAGTAAACTTTAGAACTGGACCAAGCAAGTCATATGATTCTATGGGTAAAATAGAAAAAGGAAAAACAGTTACTTACTTAGGTTCAAATGGCAGTTGGAGAAAAATAAAATATAACTCAAAAACAGGTTATGTTCACAAGGATTATATATCAGATGGAACATCAACTTCAACGAGTGAGAAATATGTTAATACTTCAGCTGGATTAAATGTAAGAAAAGGTCCATCAACTAGCTATGCTAAGATAGCAACATTAACTAATGGAACTAAAGTTAAAGTAATAACTACAAGTGGTGATTGGTCAAAAATTTCTAGTGGAAGTATAACAGGATATGTTTCAAATCAATATTTAAGCAGTAAAGCACCAAGTTCAGGCAATACTTCAGATAATGATAGTAATGAAACATCAATTACAAAATATGTGGATGCAAGTGTTGGACTAAATGTAAGAAAAGGGGCAGGAACAAACTACTCAGTAATAACTACATTAAGTCATGGAACAAAAGTAACTGTAAAATCAACTAGCAATGGATGGTCAAAAATAACTAGTGGAAGTGTAACAGGATATGTTTCTAGTTCATATTTAAGTAGTAGTAAGCCAAGTACTGGCAATAATTCAAATAGTGAAACATCAACTACTAAATACGTAGACTCAAAAGCTGGATTAAATGTAAGAAAAGGAGCTGGAACAAGCTACTCAGTAATAACTACATTAAGTCATGGAACAAAAGTAACTGTAAAATCAACTAGTAATGGATGGTCAAAAATAACTAGTGGAAGTGTAACAGGATATGTTTCGAGTACATATTTAACTAGTAAAAAACCATCTTCTGGAAGTTCTTCAGATTCTAATACTTCAACTAGTACTTCAGCAAGTAAGGTAATTTCTTATGCAAAAAAATTATTAGGAAAGCCTTATGTATGGGGTGCTCAAGGACCTAGTGGATTTGACTGTTCAGGGTTTACATACTATGTATTTAAAAATGCTGCTGGAATAACATTACCAAGAACATCATCTTTACAAAGTAACTATGGAACTTATGTAAGTAGAAGTAATTTAAAACCTGGAGACTTAGTATTCTTTGACACTGTTGGATCAAATAATGGTGGAGTTACTCACTGTGGTATTTATATAGGAAATGGACAATTAATCCATGCTGCATCTGGGCAAGGAAAAGTTGTTATAAACGATATGAATAGTTCGTACTATGTAAATACTTATGTAAATGCAAGAAGAGTTTTATAATCATCGAAAAGAAAAAGTACATATTGGAATTATTAAGTAAATCTTAATAATTCCTTTTTTTATTATTGAAAAAAATATAAAGATAATAAAAACATAAGATGTTTACACATTTAATAGACGTGAGTTATGAAAAGTGTAACAATAGTAAGAAAGGTATATATGATAATAATTCCTAAAAAATAAATGTCAAATAATAAGATTTATTATGAAGAGGTGGATAAAATGAATATTACTCTTATTTTATATGAAAGTAAGTATGAAACATGTAAGGTTATCTCAAACACCGTATGTCCAATATTAGGCCCAGCAAAATCTTTTGACATTAATGATTCACCGCATGATATTAAACATTATTCTAATATTGTTTTAGTGTTTTCTTTGTATGGACAAAATAACTGTGAAAAAATTTTGAAATATATAGAGGAAAATAAAATAGACTTAAATAATAAAAGAGTGGCCTTAGTATGTATAGGATTAAATAAACAAGAGGCATTAAATAAGATTGAACAATTAAAAAAAGTTGTCAATAATGAAAATATTTTTTGTGAGTATATAAAGGGTGAAATGTTTATAAATAAGTTTACTACTGAGGATAACAAAGTATTAGAATTAGGTAAAAACTTGAGAGAATATTTTAATACACCTAAGTTTATACCTCCAGTTAATATAACTAAAAAAGAAATTGAAACCTTTCTTAAAAATAAAAATACATGTACACTTGCTACTGGATATGGAGACTTTGTAAGGGCAACACCTTTAGAATATGAGTATTACGATGGAAACATTTATATAACTAGTGAAGGTGGTCTAAAGTTTATAGGGCTTTCAAAAAACAATCAAATATCTCTTTGTGTATATGAAGATTATAAAAGTATGAATAATTTATGTGGTTTGCAAATAAGTGGAGAAGCAGAAATTATAAAACCTTGGTGTGAAGAATATATAGACTTACTTATTAGAAAAAATATTAAGGTAGAAAATATATCAAAATTACCTTTTGATATGAATGTAATAAAAATTGTACCAAGTAAGTACGAATTTTTATATTCTAAATTTAAAAATTTGGGATTTGACACAAAACAAATCTATATACCTGAAAAATAGTCTGTACTTTATATGTTATATTAGAATTTTTTAATAATAAAAAGTTGACAGTAAATAAAAAATATTCTAATATATTAATTAATAAAAATAAATATTTACTTACTTATCAAGAGTGGTGGAGGGACAGGCCCTATGATACCCGGCAACCGATATATATTTATATAAAAAGGTGCTAAATCCTGCAGCGAAGGCTGAAAGATGAGGAATAACATAGTTTATAAAAGCTTGAGATTATTCTCAAGCTTTTTTTATTCTTGAAAGTAAAATTTCAACTGATAGTAAGTATTATAAGGAAGGGAGAATAATTATGAGCAAGGAAAGACAAAAAGGTAGTGCATTGGCATTGTTGCCATTAGTAATATTTTTAGTTTTATTTATTGGAAGTGGAGTTATAAGTGGAGATTTTTATAAAATGCCTACTTTAGTAGCTTTTATAATTTCAACAGCAGTAGCATTTCTATTTAATAGAAAAGCTGATTTTAATAAGAAGATGGAAGTATTTTGTAAAGGTGGAGGAAATAAAGATATTATTTTAATGCTTATAATATTCTTATTTGCTGGAGCTTTCAGTGGTGTATCAAAAGCCATGGGTGGAGCTGATTCTGTAGTAAATTTAGGTTTATCAATAGTACCAGCTAACTTATTAGTTACAGGATTATTTGTTATAGGGTGTTTTATATCTATATCAATGGGAACATCTGTAGGAACTATAGCAGCAATAGGTCCAATAGGTGTAGCAGTCGCTTCAAAAACGGGTATACCAGTAGCTCTAGTTTTAGGTGCAGTAGTAGGTGGAGCAATGTTTGGTGATAACCTATCAATGATATCTGATACAACAATTGCTGCTACAAGAACCCAAGGTTGTGAAATGAGAGATAAGTTTAAAGTAAATTTTTTAATAGTACTGCCAGCGGCTATAATTACTATAATATTATTAACAGTAATGAGCAGAGGATATGTAAGCGTATCAAATGAAACATATAACTATGAGTTAGTAAAAGTTTTACCATATTTGTTTGTACTTATTGGTGCAGTTCTTGGAGCAAATGTATTTTTACTTCTTGGTGGGGGAGTAATATTTGCAGGAACAATAGGAATAATAACAGGATCTTTAGATTTATTTGGGGTAATAACAGCTGTATCGGAAGGAATGACAGGAATGTTCGAACTTTGTATGATATCTGTTGTAGTTGGCGGAATGGTTGAGCTTATAAAGTTTAATGGAGGAATAGATTCTGTACTTGATTTTATACAAAGTAAAATAAAAAATAAAAAAGGTGCTGAATTTGGAATAGCAGCATTAGTCAGTATTGTAGATTTATGTACTGCAAACAATACTATAGCCATAGTAATGGCTGGACCAATAGCTAAAAATATAGCGGATGAATATGAAATAGATTCAAAAAAATCAGCTAGTATATTGGATATATTTTCATCAGTATGGCAAGGAATAATTCCTTATGGAGCGCAACTATTAACTGCGGCAGGTTTGGCTGGAATATCACCATTTGCGATAATTGGGTACTTACACTATCCAATATTAATGTTTCTGTGTGGTATAGTTGCTATAGGTTTAGGTCTTCCAAAAGATAAAAGTAATAAAGGAAAATCAGAAAAAATAGCATAGCTAACTATTTAATATAAAAAGTTATCTAAAATATCTTAGATAACTTTTTTTATAATGAGGATAGTTGTGATGGGATAAATAGGAAAATTAAATTTTTATTTTTTGAAAAATTTGTAATTTTATTACAAAATAGTAAGTATAAAATTATGAGGCTAAGTCATACTTTATATGGTATACTAGAAAAAGACCTAAATATTAATTAGGATTTTTTTTATTCAAATAAAGAAAATATAAATGAGGTGAAAACATGGAATGGATAGAAATATTTAAAGCCATCATATTGGGTATTATTGAAGGAATTACAGAGTGGCTTCCAGTAAGTAGTACAGGTCATATGATATTAGTTGATGAATTTCTACAATTAGGTATGTCGCCAGCTTTCAAAGAAATGTTCTTTGTAGTTATACAGCTAGGTGCCATAATGGCTGTTGTAATTTTATATTGGAAAAAGATTTTTCCTTTTAAATTTGATAGAAAACCATTTGTACAAAAAGACATAATTATTATGTGGATTAAAATAGTAATTGCTTGTATTCCTGCAGCAGTAATTGGATTATTATGGGATGACCAAATAAATGCACTATTTTATAATTTCCAAACAGTAGCTACTATGCTTATTATATTTGGTATTTTATTTATAGTAGTTGAAAATCAGAATAAGGATGTAAGACCTAAAGTTACAAATATGAATCAACTTACATATAAAATGGCTATAATCATAGGATTATTCCAATTAATAGCTGCAGTTTTCCCAGGAACATCTCGTTCAGGGGCAACAATAGTTGGAGCATTATTAATAGGTGTATCAAGGGAAATAGCAGCAGAATTTACATTCTTCTTAGCCATACCAGTAATGTTTGGGGCAAGTTTACTTAAACTAGTTAAATTTGGATTTGCATTTACAAGTTTTGAATTAATAGTATTAGGTGTAGGTACTGTAGTATCATTTGTAGTATCTGTATGGGCAATCAAATTCCTTATGGGATATATTAAAAAACATGACTTTAAAATATTTGGATGGTATAGAATAATACTTGGTATTATTTTATTAGCATATTTTTTCTTTATGATGTAAAATAATTTAGAGTTTTAGATAAAGCTATGGTGAAAATAAATTGCCATGGCTTTTTTATATATAATAAAAATAATAATTTATAGATAAAATAAGGAGGAATTATGAAAAGAATTTTAGTTGTAACACATTGCATTTTAAATAGAGCATCAAAAGTTGAAGGATATAATATAGAAGAAATTAACGAAGAAAATAATTTAAGAAAAGAATTATTAAGTGAAGTTTTTAAAAAAGATATAGAATTATTACAATTACCATGTCCAGAGTTTACAATGTATGGTTCAAAACGTTGGGGACATGAAAAAAATCAATTTGATAATCCATTTTTTAAAAAACATTGTAATAATCTATTAAAGCCTGTGATAGAACAATTAATAGAGTATTATACAAATAAAGAGAAATTTGAAATAATAGGTATTGTTGCTATAGATGGCAGTCCTAGTTGTGGATATAATTTTACTTGCAAAGGTAATTATGGAGGAGAGCTTGGAGGATGTGCATCATTAAATGAAAAAATAAAAAGTATATCTTTGGAGAATGAATCAGGCGTATTTATAGAAGAGTTAAAAAAATTATTGGGTGATTATAATATAAAAATACCAATTAGAACATTAAAAGATGAAATTATTCATTTAAAAAATTTATAATTAATAAGCAGTATTGTATTTTTATATATATGATATCGATTCTCTTGAACTCCAATAAAATCATGATATAATTCAACTGAAATGTAATAAAAAGGGAGATGATATCATGAATAGTAATAAGTCAAGAATGATAACTTTTTGTGGTTTAGCAATAGCAGTAAATATAGTACTTGGTATAGCTACAAGTGCACTTAAGTTACCATTTTATTTGGATACACTAGGAACAGTTATAACTGCAGCACTTATGGGACCAATTCCCGGGGCAATAGTAGGAGCATTAACAAACATAATAACAGGATTTATGTATAGTATAAAAGATATTCCATTCTTATTAGTCAATGTTGCAGTGGCTCTAATAGTAGGATTTGTAGCGAAAAGATTTAAATTTACCTATGTAACTGCATTTATAACAGGATTAATTCTTAGTATAGTTTGTCCATTAATAGGGACTCCAATAGGGGTTGCTATTTACGGAGGTTTAACAGGTACAGCATCTGATGTAATTGTTATGTGGTTAAGAAGTAGTGGTAGTAGTATATTTGCAGCATCATTTATTACAAAGGTGGGGAATAACTTAATAGATAAAGTAGGGACATGCTTATTAGCAGTATTAATAATTAGATATTTACCATATACAATTAAAAATTCTATGAAAGATTATGTAGGAAGCAAATAATAAATAAAAAGTATATTAGTCGTCTAAAAAATATTTTAGGCGATTTTTTACGTTTGCTTCTAATTAAAAATTAAATTTAATTATATTTACTGTGGTTTGAAATGAAGTAAAATAAAACAATTATACAGTATTATAAAAAAAATATGATGAGTAGGATTATTTATATAGATTGACATAGTCTTTATTATATATTAGTATCGTACTTATAAAATAATATAGTTAATTTAATTTTAAAAATATTTATTTAAAAATTTTTTAAAATTAGTTTAATTAAGAGTAAGGTCAAATATAAATATTAAGCGCCAGAACTTAACAACAACATGATTTTTTATTATTAGTATTGGGGGTTAAGTTGACGAGGACAGAGTTAATCGATTTTTCGGCGGATGCTCTGCGGTGTGTTTACCATCGTTAAGGTTTTTTCAAATCATAGAAGTGATTCTGTGGACAAAGGAAAACTTAAGTAAGCTTTTTCATGACCTAACTCTAAAAATATATAAAATAATATTTTTAGGAGGACACATAATATGTGTGGAATAGTTGGATATTTAGGAAGAAGACAGGCAACAGAAGTATTAATAGAAGGTCTGTCAAAATTAGAGTACAGAGGATATGACTCTGCAGGTGTTGCCGTAAATACTGGTGACGAATTAGAAATAAGAAAGTTCAAAGGTAGATTAGCAATACTTGCTGATGATTTACAAAAAAATCCTATTGATGGACATTTAGGAATAGGGCATACAAGATGGGCTACTCATGGAGAGCCATCAGATGTAAACTCACATCCTCATTATAATATGGATAAAACAATAGCAGTTGTTCACAATGGTATAATAGAAAATTACCTTGAATTAAAAGCTGAATTAGAATCTGAAGGAGTTAAATTCTTATCTCAAACAGATACAGAAATAGTAGCTCACATGGTAAGTAAATACTATGAAGGAAATCTTTTAGGAGCAGTATATAAAGCAACTGAAAGGTTCAGAGGAGCTTATGCATTAGGTGTAGTATGTGCTGACAATGCAAATGAATTAGTAGCAGTAAGAAAAGATAGTCCATTAGTTGTAGGTTTAGGTGAAGATGAAAATATGGTGGCATCTGATATACCTGCAATATTAAAATATACAAGAAATGTTTACTTCTTAGAAAATGGTGAATTTGTTCACATAGAAGGAAATAAAGTAACTGTTTTAAATGAAAATAAAGAAGTAGTAGAAAAAGAAGTAAGTGAAATAACTTGGGATGTGGAAGCAGCATCTAAAGGTGGATTTGATAGTTTCATGGCAAAAGAAATCTACGAACAACCAAAAGGTGTAGAAGATACTCTTCTTAGAAGATTAGACGAAAATGGAAGAATAAAACTAGACGATATAAAAATAACTAAAGAAGATTTAGATAAAATAAACAAAGTTTATATAGTAGCTTGTGGTACTGCTTATCATGCAGGACTTGTTGGAAAATATGCTATAGAAAAATTCGCTAAAATACCAGTAATAGCTGATATAGCTTCTGAATTTAGATATAGCGATCCATTTGTAGATGAAAATACTTTAATAATAATAGTAAGTCAATCAGGAGAAACAGCTGATACTTTAGCAGCACTTAGAGATGCCAAATCAAAAGGTGCTAGAGTATTATCGATAACTAATGTTGTTGGTTCATCAATAGCTAGAGAGTCTGACGATATATTCTACACATGGGCAGGTCCAGAGATAGCAGTTGCATCTACAAAAGCTTATACAACACAATTAACAGCATTTTATATGATAGCATTAAACTTGGCTATGACAAAAGGAACTATAAGTGAAGAAGAATACTTTGAAATGATAGGCAAGTTAAAAGAGATGCCATCACAAGTTGAAAAAGTATTACAATGTGATGAGTTACTAAAAGAAATAGCAAGTGAAATAAAAGATAAAAATGATATGTTCTATTTAGGTAGAGGGATTGATTATGCACTGGCTATGGAAGGTTCTTTAAAAATAAAAGAAATATCTTATATGCATGCTGAAGCTTTCGCTGCTGGAGAATTAAAACATGGAACAATAGCTTTAATAGAAGAAGGAACTCCTGTTTTAGTTTTAGCTACTCAAGAGCAGTTATTTGAAAAGATGCTTTCAAATATGCAAGAAGTTAAAGCTAGGGGAGCTAAAGTTATAGCAATAGCTAAAGAACACAATAAAGAAGTAGAAAAATCAGCTGATAGAGTAATATATATACCAGAAGTTGATGATATGTATGCGAGTATAACAGCTGTTGTACCAATGCAACTACTTTCTTATCATGTAGCTCAAATGAGAGGATGCGACATAGATAAGCCTAGAAACTTAGCTAAATCAGTTACAGTTGAATAAAAATATAATGTAAAAGAATAGATGGAAGGTGTTGTATTGTAATGTTTTTAACATGAAGATACAATGCCTTTTTTATTTATAAAAATACGAATAGTTCAATTATATATAAAATAATTATCAACCAATATTTGGTAATAGTTTCTATGATATGTACAAACCATTTATTATACTAGTATAATATCATATAAACATTAAATTAAATACATTATAACTAAGAAATTCTTCTGGCGGGAAAAAGATGATATTAATTAAAATTAATATCTTTGGTAGACTTATCTTAACAAATAACAGATAAGGAGATAAGCGAATGGAAAAATCATGGTTGAGTTTAGAAAATAAAACAGTCCTTGTTACAGGCGGAGCTTCAGGAATTGGGAAAGCCGTTGCACAAGAATTTTTAAATGTAGGTGCGAATGTAGTTGTATGTGATTTAAATCCAAATGAGCCAGAATTTCAAATAGAAGAAAATAGCGGGAAAATGTTATATGCAAATATGAATGTAACAGATAAAGAAAGTATAAGTTCAGCAGTACAAAAAGCTAAAGAAACTTTCGGAAGCATAGATGTATTAGTAAATAATGCAGGTATAAATATACCTTCTTTACTAATTGATGACAAGGAAGAAAATAGTAAGTATGAACTAAATGATAATATATATGATAAAGTAATGGACATAAATGTAAAGGGAGTATATTTATGTGCACAAATTGCAGGAAGAGAAATGGTAAAACAAGGACATGGTGTAATAATAAATATGTCTTCTGAATGTGGTCTTGAAGGTTCTGAAGGTCAAGGAATATATGCAGCAAGTAAAAATGCAGTAAATTCATTTACAAGATCTTGGGCAAAAGAGCTTGGTAAAAAAGGAGTAAGGGTTGTAGGGGTAGCACCAGGAATAATGGAAGCTACAGGATTAAGAACTTTAGCATATGAAGAAGCACTTTCATATACGAGAGGGATAACAGTAGACGAATTAAGAGCTGGTTATACAAAGTCATCTACGACTCCAATAGGAAGAGATGGAAAACTAAGCGAAGTAGCAAATACAGTATGTTTCTTAGCATCTGAAAGAGCAGGATATATTCATGGGGTTACTGTAAATGTGGCTGGTGGAAAGACTAGAGGATAGACATAAAAATTAATCTGCAATAGGGAGGGAGATTGATGAATATTATAAATGAAGAAAATCGCTTATGTAAAATATTAAGAATTATAGAACAAAGTAATTTAACGTCCTCACAATCTATTGCAGATAAACTAGGTGTTAGTACAAAAACCGTAAAAAATGAAATAAAAGAACTAAATAGATTGCTAAAAGGATATGCGTTGATTGATATTAAACAAGGTAAATATGTACTTTATGTTATTGATCAACAAAACTTTGATATAGTAAGGCAAGACTTAGGCATACAAGATGACTTTTTTAACTCACAACAAAATAGAATGTCATATATTTTGTATAAGTTAATGAATAGTGATGTGCCCTACCTAACAGATGATTTAGCAGAAGAAATGAACATAGGAAAAACTACTTTTATAGGTGATTTAAAAAAATTAAGAAATAAGATGGAAAAGTATAATTTAAAGATTGTCGGGAAAACGAATACAGGATTATTTCTTGAAGGAAATGAAGTAGATATTAGAATGTGTTTATTACAAGACATGTATGGTCCAATTTATAAAGAATTCAAAATTGATGAAGACATAATTGAATCCATATCTAAAATTTGTAGAGAAAATGCTTTGGGAAGTGGAGCAATAGATAACTTTATAAAATTCTTTACAGTTATGATAGATAGATTGCTAAATGATTATACAATTAAATCTTTAGATGATAAATATGTAGAACTAGAATCTACAAAAACATTTGAATTTGTAGACAAGCTTTTAGATGAGGTAGAAAAAATTATACCTGTAAAAGTTCCTGTGAATGAGAGAATATTTATGGTCTTACCTATAATTAGTATGAGAACTCCCATAAACTCTCAGGGAATAAAAGAAATTGAAGTGTCTGATGAGACAATTGATTTAGTTCAGGAAATAATAACCTTAATAAAAAGCCAGATGAATATAACTATTATGCCAGGCGATTTCTTTGATGAATTTGTATATCATATGTTTTTCATGATAAATAGAGTTAAATTTGGTATAAAAATTAAAAATCCTATTTTAGAAGATATTAAGGAAAAATATTCAGTGGCATTTAAAATGGCGGAATTATCTAAGTGTATTGTTGAAGACAAATTAGGTAAAAAAGTATCTAAAGATGAAGTAGGATATATGGCTATGTACTTTGGGGTTTTTATATCAGAGAATTCATATAAGAATAAAATCTATAGAGTAGCAATTATATGTGGAAGTGGGGTATTAACTGCAAGAATTATATCCAGTCAGTTAAAGAAAATTTTATCTTCAGAATCAGAAATAGATATATATTCAAGTACAGAAGTTAATGATGAGTTATTAAACAAATATGACTTAATATGTTCCACATATAAATTAACTTGTGATATAAATACACCGATTATATATATGAAAGAGATATTTGATGAACACCAATTTAGAAATCAAATCGAGCAAGTCAAATACACTCAAAAATTGGAAGTTCCTCTATTACAGGGAATAGATTCTATACTTTTAAATTTATTAGATGAAGAAAAGTTTTTCGTTTTAGATAATAATTTAAGTTATAAAGAAAATATAAACTTAATGGTTGATGCACTTCAAAATAATGGATATGTGGATGATGGTTTTAAAGAACGACTTAAGAAGAGAGAAGACAACTCTACTATGGTTTTTGATAAACATATTGCTATACCACATGTTGTAAATTATGAAAGTGATAATATTGTTTTGGCTCTTGGAGTATTTGATGATACTTTAGCTATTGATAAAGATAGAAATGTGAAACTAGTATTTTTACTTGGTATCCCAGAAGAGCTTGGTGAAAATGAAATATTACTAATTAAAATTTATAACGAAATCATTTCCATTGCTAAAGATGAAAATAAAATAAAAGAAATATCTAGGTTAAAAAAATATAAGGATTTAGTTCTTTATAAGATAAAAGAAGACAGTACTTTTTAAAAGATGAGGTGAGTAAATATGATATTTTGGGCTGTAATTATAAGTTTAGGTGCAGCATATGTAGTTCAATTTTTATTAACTATGATGCAAATGAAAAATTTTAATTTAAACTTTAGAGATTTAAGACGAATGGGTCGAGTTGCCATAGGAAAGAAAAAAGGCGGATTTGTAGCAGGATCAATAGCAATGTTTGCAATAGATGATAAAGGAATTATCTTAAAAGGAATGTGTTTATCTGGCGTTACAGTACTTGCTAGATTTAAGGAATTTAATGATTTAAATGGAATTGATATTGCTACTATAACAAAAGACCATGTTAGATCTTATTCGAAACAAGTTCAAAAATCAATATTAGATGCCTCTTCAAACTATATCACTATAACAAGTGGTGGTAGCATAGAAGATCCTAAGAGTCCTTTTGAAAAGGTTGCAGGATCAATACAAAAAGTAGCAACTCAAAAATAAATTAATGGAGGTTTGAATAATTATGGATGCAATTATAAAATTCGCAGAAGGTTTTATGGGGCTGTTCTCTTTAGGAGCAGAAACTTTTACAAGTTGGGTAACAGGAATAGTACCTCAAGTATTATTACTATTAATAGCAATGAACACTATAATAAGATTAATAGGAGAGGAAAAAATAAACAGATTTGCTAAGTTTTCAGCAAAAAATCCTGTACTTCGTTATATGGTAGTTCCTTTCTTAGGAGCATTTATGCTAGGTAATCCAATGGCATTATCACTAGGTAGATTTATGCCAGAAAGATATAAACCAAGCTACTATGCATCTGCAAGTTATTTCTGTCATACAAGTAGTGGTGTTTTCCCACATATAAATCCAGGGGAAGTATTTATATTTTTAGGAATAGCAAACGGAATATCAACATTAGGACTAAGTACAATGCCATTAGCGGTAAGATATTTATTAGTAGGTTTAGTATGTAACTTCATGAGTGGTTGGGCGACTGATTTCACAACTAAAATGGTTATGAAACAACAAGGTATTGAACTAAGTAAAGAAGTTAAAACTGTAGCAGCGTAGGACTAAATCTAAGGGAGGATATAAAGATGTCAAAATTCGGGACAATTGAAATAAAAAAAGGTAATGGAGGATTTGGTGGTCCTTTAACAGTAACACCAACAGAAGAAAAAAATAAACTTTTATATATAACAGGTGGTGGAGCTAAACCAGACATAGTAGACAAAATAGTAGAGCTTACTGGTTGTGAAGCGGTAAACGGTTTCAAAACATCTGTACCTGAAGAGCAAATATTTTTAGCTATAATAGATTGCGGTGGAACACTTAGATGTGGTATATATCCACAAAAAAGAATACCAACTATAAATGTAATGCCAGTTGGAAAAAGTGGTCCTCTAGCTAAATATATAACTGAAGATATATATGTATCTGCAGTTGGAGTTGATCAAATAAGCTTAGCAAAAGGAATTGTTAATAAACAAGAAACTTCTAATGAAGCTCAAAAATCAAAAGAAGAAGAACAGCAAAGGGAGTTTAAATACAGCGCGGATAAAAAAATAACTCAAACTACTGAAAAAGATGGAAGCACTAGCTTATTAACTAAAATAGGTATGGGAGCTGGAAAAGTAGTAAATACTTTCTACCAATCAGCTCGTGATGCTGTACAAACTGTAATAAACACGATATTACCATTTATGGCATTCGTTGCACTATTAATAGGTATAATTCAAGGTTCTGGTGTAGGTGATGTATTCGCAAAAGTAATGACTCCTCTAGCAGGAACAGGAATAGGTCTTGTATTAATAGGATTTATATGCTCATTACCATTCTTATCACCACTTCTTGGACCAGGAGCAGTTATAGCTCAAGTTATAGGAACATTGATAGGTGTTGAAATTGGAAAAGGAAATATAGCACCAAGTTTAGCTTTACCAGCATTATTTGCAATAAATACTCAAGGTGCATGTGACTTTATACCAGTAGGACTTGGTCTTGCAGAAGCAGATCCAGAAACAGTTGAAGTTGGTGTTCCAGCTGTATTATATTCAAGATTTTTAACTGGTGTACCAAGAGTATTAATAGCTTGGGCAGCTAGCATAGGATTATATGCATAATATAAAATAAAGAATATTTAAAAATATATGTAAACTTTATGTAAACTTAAGGAGATTCAAAATGGAAACAATATACAAAAATAAAATAAAAAATATAGGTTCAGAAGTATCAGCCTTTGAAGGGGAGCCAATGTTTATATTATTTGGAGATAATGCTCCAGATACATTAAAAGATTTCTGTTATACAGTAGATATACAACCAGTAAGTGAGACTATAGAGGTTGGTCATACAGTTGAAATCGATGGAAATGAATACAAAATAACTGCAATTGGAAATGTTGCAGAGCAAAACTTAGTAAGTTTAGGTCATGTTACTATAGTATTTGATGGGTCAGCAGAAGCTTCTTTACCAGGAAGTATATATGTTGAAAGTTTAGAGGTACCAAAACTATCAATCGGTAGTGAAATATTAATAAAAAAATAATTAATACTTTATATTGAAAAAAAATCAGTTACTTCTGTATAGAGGTAACTGATTTTTTCTAATAATTGTATACAAAATTTAGGAGGTAATTATGGAGTTAATATTAGATACAGCAAATTTAGAGGACATAAAAGATCTGTACACTCATTTAATTATAGATGGTGTGACTACTAATCCAAGTATAGTTTCAAAAGAAGGGAAAGATTTTGAAATACTTATAAAAGAGATTGATGAAATTATAGGCCAAGATACACCAATACATGCACAAGTAGTAAGTACAGAATTTGAAGATATAATAGAAGAAGCTTTATTTATAAGTAGTATAAGAAAGAATATGTATGTAAAAATACCAGTAACAAAAGATGGGCTAAGAGCTATAAAAGAACTTAAAAAACAAGGAATAAAGATAACTGCAACAGCAATATTTACTGCACATCAAGGTTTTTTAGCTGCAAAAGCCGGTGCTGATTATGTTGCACCTTACGTTAATAGATTAGACAACATTAGTGCAGATGGAATATCAGTAGTAAGTGATTTAGTTAGAATATTAAATACTTATAATATGAAAACAAAGGTACTTGCTGCTAGCTTTAAAAACTGCCAACAAGTTTTAGAATTAATGAAATCAGGTGTTCATAGTGTAACTGTACCATCAGATATATGTAGTGCAATGATGAACCATCCTTTAACTAGTTGGAGCGTAGATAAATTTACTGAAGATTGGTATGGTGCTTTTGGAGAAGATACAACAACAAAGAAAAAGTAATGAATAGGGGGAAAGACTATGTATTATGACTATCATATGCACTCGAGTTTTTCTGAAGATAGTAAAACACCTATGGATGATATGATAAAAAAATCTATAGAATTAGGTCTAAAAGAGATATGCTTTACTGAGCATATAGACTATAGTGTAATAATAGATGATGAAGAAAGAGATATTAGTGTAGACTATAAGGATTATTTTTCTAGATTGAATTATTTTAATGAACTTTACAAAAATGATATCACTATAAAAAAGGGAATAGAAATGGGACTGCAAGGTCATGTACTAGATAGATGTTTAGAAGATGTCATCAATAACGACTTTGATTTTGTTATAGCATCAATTCATACAATTGATAAGCAGGAGTTGATAGGAAAAAAATTCTATCAAGACAAAACTCAATTAGAAGCCTATAGACAGTACTATGAAACTTTGTACGGTGTGATGAAGAAATTTAAAAATTATTCTGTACTTGGTCATGTTGATATTGTTAAAAGGTACGGTGATTTAAACAATATAATAGACGATAAGGTATTTGGTGATGAAATTGATGAAATATTAAAAATGGTAATACATGAAGGTAAAGGAATAGAGATTAATACATCTTGTTTTAGATACAAATTACCAGATTTAACTCCTTCATCATATATATTAAAAAGATATAGAGAACTTGGAGGGGAAATTATTACTACAGGTTCAGATTCTCATAATCCAGCTCAAGTGGCTCATGAATTTAAAAGAATTTATGAAAATTTAAAAGATATGGGATACAAATATGTCTGTACTTTTGACAAAATGAAGCCTAACTTTATAAGTTTATAGACAATAAAAAGGTGGTATCAAAAAAGATACCGCCTTTTTGCTAATACATTTGTTTGAAACCTTCCCCAAGTGCTTCGTGAACATCTGTAATAACTACAAATGCATTATGGTCAACACTTTTGACGATTTTTCTAAGAGTAGATACCTCTCTTTTACCGACTACAACAAGTAAAGCATCTTTTTCTTCTTTTGTATAACCACCTTTGGCACTTAAAATAGTAACTCCTCTATTCATTTTTTCTAATATAGCATTAGATATTTCATCTGGTGAATTTGATATAATAGTAAAAGATTTGGCACTATAAAAACCTTGCACAACCATATCGCTTACTACAACAGCAACGTATAATCCTAGTGCAGAGTATAAACCAATCTCTATTTTTCCTGTAGCGAATATTGATGACATAACTACTATAAAATCCGCTACTCCCATTAATTTGGGAACACTAATGGATGGAAGCCATCTGTTTAATATTAGACCTATTAAATCTGTACCACCTGTTGTTCCGTTGATATTAAATATTACACCAAGCCCTAATCCTAAAATTACTCCACCAGTAAGAGTTGATAATAAGACGTCGTTAGTAATTTGGAAATTTTCGAAATTTTCGAATAAATTTAGCGCTAAAGTAAAGAAAACTATTCCGGATAACGTTTTCAAACATTCTCTTTTTGTTAGAACTTTGTATGCTAAGATAAATAATGGCACATTAAAAATTAAGTTCACAAACCATAAGGGGATGTTAAACAGATAATTGATTATTACTGCTAATCCTGTTAATCCTCCAGGAGCAATTGAATGAGGATCAAAGAACAATACAAAAGATAATGCCATCAAAAGACATCCCATAATAAGAAGGAATGTTTCATATAAAAATTCCTTTAAGCTAATTTTTTGTTCTCCCATAATAAACCTCCATATAAATATAGGTATGATGTATGCTAATATTTCTTCGGTTATAAGTAACATTCTAATCTTTATTTTAATGAAAAACAACAACTTGGGCCAAGAATTAAAATTTTAATAATTTGTACTTTATTTATATAAAAAAACTATCATATAAGTTTAAAAAGTATATTTTAAGTAATTTGAATTCATTGAAATAAAACGAAATAGGCAGAAAATACCAGTAGTATAAAAATTTTTTTATAATGAAAATAACATCATTCTCAATTACAATATAATTACAAACATATAAAGGGGTGTCATAAAATGAGTTTTTTTAGTGGGGAATTAAGAACTTTTGATTTATGCAAAATGAATGAGGAAATATGTAAAAAAGTTGCTGTAAAAACGTGCTACAATGGTATAAGTACCTGTTTAAAGGAAGATGAAAAAGACAAGAAGATTGAAGAATTATTAAAGTATAAGGGGCAGCTATATTATTTTTTTGGTAGTAGAAATGAACAGTATTTATCATGTATAAATGGAAAAAACTATATTATTGATGATGAGTCAAAAGGAAATTCACAAGGTATATATATGTCAGATGCATATATTAATGCTTATGAAGATATAAACTTAGGATTTTTAATTTCATGTAATGGTAAAAATATAGAAATACATCCGGCTTTAGAAGGGGAAGCTATAGAATGCCGAAGATGCGAAATTGTAGAAGATTGTGGCGATTTGAATAAAGAAATGAAATATTTTATAAATAAATACATATTATAAAGATAGAGGAAAAAATAAAGGAATATGGACTTTGACATATTCCTTTATTTTATGGAAAGATAAATAAATATGTGGCTATCATATGTAGAAAGTAACCTTATTTAAGAACAATCATATATATAAAAATGTAAAGTATAATTTTATAAGAAGGGATGCTAAACTTATGGATATATATAATAATCATAATAAATATAGAGATTTATTTATTGGAGTAGACAATCCAGTTCAATTGGCAGATGGAAATATGGCTATGCCCATAGGATTTGATAATGGAGCAACTACGCCATCATTAAAATCATCATATAGAGAATTAAGTAAAGGATTAATAACATATGGAGCTGTAGCTAGGGGAACTGGCCAGAAAAGTGAAATAACTACTCAAAAATATGAAGAGGCAAGACAAATTATACTAGATTTTTTTAATGTGGGTAGTGATTCAAGATATACTGCAGTTTTTGGAAAAACTACAACTGAGTGTATGAATTTATTAGCAAATGTTTTAATTAAAAGTAAAGATGATAAAATAATTACAACAAGAATGGAGCATCATGCCAATGATTTGCCTTGGAGATATAGCGCTACAGTAGAATATATTGATGTTGATGAAATAGGAAGAATAAGCGTTGAGAGTATAGAAGATAAATTGAAGGAAAATAATGGTACAATTAAATATGTAACTGTAACAGGAGCATCAAATGTAACAGGATATGTAAATCCTATACATGAAATAGCTAAAATATGTCATAAATATAATGCAAAAATAATAGTAGATGGTGCTCAATTAGTTGCTCATAAGGAAATAAATATGAAGGGCAAAAAGCCAGGAGAAGAAATAGATTTTCTTGTTTTCTCTAGTCATAAATCATATTCACCATATGGAACAGGTGTAATAGTTGGAATGAAGGAAGAATTGTCAAACTTAACACCGTTTTTAAAGGGAGGGGCATGTGTAAAAGCAGTTACAGATTATGATGTTATATGGGATGATCCTCCAGCTTTGCATGAAGCAGGTAGCCCAAACTCATTAGGAGCTATGGCTACAGGTAGAGCATTACAAGAATTGAAGAAAATTGGTTTTGATAATATATATGAACATGAAATGATGTTAAAAGAATTTATAATAACAGAAATGAAAAAAATAGACAGGGTTATATTATATGGAGATAATGAAAATATAGATGATCGACTAGGTATTATTGTTTTTAATATAGATGGTGAAAATTATAAAACAATAGGTAAAAGATTTGCGGATGAAATGGCAATTGCTCTAAGAACTGGAAAGTTTTGTGCACATCCATATGTTAATAGGTTAATGGGAATTAGCGATGAAACTGCATGTAACAATGCTTATAATAATAAACCGACAAATGGAATGTTAAGAGCTAGCTTAGGACTTTATAATACTATGGAAGAAGCAAGGGCATTTATAGCATATACTAAATATTTAGTATCAACTTTATAATTATTTATTTTTTAAGAGGATAAGTATTTGAAATACTTATCCTCTTTTATTATTTATATGTAGTTACTAAAGAAGATAAAATTTTTATAAAAAATAGTTGCAATCACAACTAAATATGTTATACTAATATAGTTGCATACACAACTAAATAAAGAAAGGGGAGAGGTATATGAAAAAAAATAATTGTGATAATATTGGAAAATATATTTCTCAAATATATAGAAAAGGCCGTATTTTCATTAGTAAAGGTCTGGAGGAATATAATATAGGTCAAGGTCAATTTATGTACTTATTAGAACTTTATATAGAGGATGGTAGAAATCAAGAGGAATTAGCTGAAGTACTTAAAATAGATAAAGGAACTACAGCAAGAGCTATAAAAAAGTTAGAAGAAAATGGATTTGTAAGAAGAGAAAAGGACGAAAATGACAAAAGATCCAACAGGGTTTATTTAACAGAAGAAGGAAAAGGAGTAAAGAATGATATATTCTTTATTTTGAATCAATGGGATGAAAAAATGAGCGAGCAATTAAATAAAGAAGAAAGAGAATTAATGATAAAACTACTTAAAAGAGTTTGCTCTAATATAAATATATAGGAGGAAAATGTATGAATAAAAATCAGGCAGAATTAGGAACACAATCAGTTGGAAAATTATTATTAAAATATTCTGTGCCAGCTATAATAGGAATGATGGTAAATGCACTTTACAATGTGGTAGATAGAATATTTATAGGGAATATACCTGAAGTAGGTTCTATGGCTATAGCAGGACTTGGTGTTACAATGCCTATACTTACAATAGCGTTAGCTTTTGGAATGCTTGTTGGTGTAGGTTCAGCAACAAATGTTTCTATAAAATTAGGACAAGGTAGAAAAGAAGAGGCGCAAAATATAATAGGAACAGGTATGTTATTATCAGTAGTATTAGGTGTTACACTTACCATATTAGGACTTATATTTTCAAAACAGATACTAATATTATTTGGTGCTAGTGATGCAACCTTATATTACGCAAAATCATATACAGATATAATTATTGTAGGAACAACATTTTCTATAATGGCGATGTTCTTTAACAATGTTATTAGAGGAGATGGAAATCCTAAATTATCAGCAATTATAATGACAGTTGGATGTCTTACAAATATAATATTAGATGCACTATTTATTTTTAAGTTTAATATGGGAATCCAAGGTGCAGCAAGTGCAACAATAATATCACAAGCTATAACAGCTATGTGGGGACTTTCATATTATTTAAGAAAAAAATCTAATTTAGAGTTTAAGTTATCAACTGTTAGATTAAATAAAAATGCAGCAAAATCTATTTTAGCAATAGGTGTGTCACCATTTGCAATTCAGCTTGCAGCAAGTTTAGTTCAAGTTATAAGTAACCAAAGTTTAAAAACTTATGGTGGAGATTTAGCAATAGGAGCTATGGCTACTATAAGTTCAATTTCAATGATATTTTTAATGCCTTCATTTGGAATAAGTCAAGGTATGCAACCAATAGTTGGATTTAATTACGGGGCCCAAAAATATGACAGAGCAAAAAAAGCATTACAAATATGTTTAATAGCATCTACATGTATATTTGTTATTGGTGCAATGATAATAAATATAGCACCAGAGTTTTTAGTAGGAATGTTTAATAGTGATCCAGAACTTATGGGTATAACAGTAAATGGACTTAAAAAATACACAGTAACTTTACCAATATTGAGTGTTGGAATTATAGGGACAAACTATATCCAATCAATTGGTAAAGCTAAAATATCAATATTGCTTAGCTTACTAAGACAATGTATATTCTTAATACCTTTAATAATGGTATTACCAAAGTTCTTAGGATTAGATGGAGTTTGGTTCTCACAACCAGTAGCAGATATTATTGCTATAGTTATAATAGCGGCAGTATTAGTTAAAGAAGTAAAAAGTTACACCAAGGTAAATAAAGAAAAAGCAGTAGCTTAAATACACAAGTCAGCATTAATAATTAGTGCTGACTTTTTTGTTTTGAATAATGTTAATTAGACAATTATAATGATAAGAGATGTTATGAAATTAAGGAGATAAAAATGAATAATAAATTTGAAAAGTTTAATTTAGATAAAAATATAATAAAGTCATTAAATAATTTAAATTATAAAGAACCTTCAAAAGTTCAAGATGAAGTTATTCCTAGGTTATTAGAAAGAGCAGATGTAATAGTGAAATCTAAAACAGGAAGCGGAAAAACAGCATCTTTTGCCATACCAATGGTAGAAAAAATTGATATAGATAATAACAAAGTACAAGGATTAATAATAGCCCCAACAAGAGAGTTAGCACTACAAATTAAAGAGGAAATACAAAATATAGGAAGAATAAAAAAAGTTAGATGTAGTGCAATATTTGGAAAACAACCACTAAGGGAGCAAGTAACAGAGTTAAAACAAAGGGTTCATATAGTAGTTGCTACACCTGGAAGAATAATTGATCATATTGGAAGAGGGACTATTGATTTAAGTAATATAAAATACTTTGTAATCGATGAAGCTGATAAAATGTTACATAAAAGTTTTGTTGATGATATGGAATTTATACTAAGCAAGTTACCTGAAAAATCATGTAAAGGGATGTTTTCAGCAACTATAGATAATAACATAAATTTAACTTGTGATAAATATATGAAAAATCCACTTAGAATAGATATTAAAGAAGATGAAAAAATAAAAAAACAAATTAGTGAATATTTTATTAAAAGTGAAGAAAATGATAAAGATGAATTATTAAAAAGGATTATTTATAAGGAATGTCCAAAATCTTTAATTATTTTTGCAAATACAAGAAATAAAGTAGATGAAATTTACAAGAATATGAAAAAAGATAAGTTTAATGTTGGAGTAATACATGGTGATATGTCTCAGGATAAAAGATTATTTATCATCAAAGATTTTAAAAATAATAAATTTAACATATTAGTAAGCAGTGATATTACAGCTAGAGGTATTCATATTGAGGATATTTCTCTGGTAATAAATTATGATGTACCAAGGGATAAAGAAAACTATATTCATAGGATAGGAAGAACAGGAAGAGTTGATAAATGGGGAAAAGCTATTACAATAGTTTCGTCTAGAGAGAAAAGATATCTTCAGGAAATAGAAGAGTATACAAATGATAAAATACAAGAAATAGAAAGTATTGATGATAATGAAGTGAATTTAGGCAAAATAAAATTTGATCAACAGCAAAATAATCTATCAAACAATAAAAGAAATAAGAATAAGGAAGTTAAAAATTTAAATGATGAAATAACTAGAATTTACTTGAATGTTGGAAAGAAGAAAAAAATAAGAGTTATAGATATAGTTGGAGCATTTAGCAATATTGAGGGAATAAGTAATGAAGATATTGGTGTAATTGAAGTAAAAGATACATGTTCTTATGTAGACATCTTAAATCATAAAGGAAAATCATTTTTAAAAAATCATAAGGAAATTATAATTAAGAAAAAACAGGTAAAGGTTAAAAGAGATAATTCATAGGATTAATTGCACTAATTATTTTTTAAAATTAAAAAGAATTTATTAAAAGAAGCATATTGATATAAATCTTATTGACTTGTACCTTACGTATAGCAATATAATTTGTTTAAAATAATTAGTGAGGAGTGAATAATATGCAAATAAATGAAGTTGTTCAAGTTGTTGATTTGACAAAGCGTGCGATTAAATATTACGAGGAACAAGGACTTTTGTCAATCAACAAAGATGAAAATGGATATAGAAATTATACTAAAGAAGATATAAAAATTTTAAAAGAGATTTCTATTTATAGAAAGTTAGGTATTAGCATAAAGGACATTAAAGTTTTGCTTGAAAATAAAGATAAGCAATTATTAGAAAATATATATAAAGAAAAAATAAATAAGCTTGAAGATTATAAAAGTGAAGCAGAATCTTTAAAAAGATTTATTGATAACAATGACGTGGAAGAAATATACGAAAACTTAGATTATGAAACTTTAGGCAAAGCAATACAAGATATGATTCCAGGATTTTATGGTTACTATTTTATGAATCATTTTATGCCTTATTTGCAAATGAAAATTAAAACAAAAGAGCAAAAGGATGCATATAAAAGGATAATTGAATTTTGGGACAATGCAGAAATCAAAATACCTTTATTGATGAAAATTAATAGTTTTATCATGTATAAATTATTACCTAAGCAAGACATGAGCAAAATGGTAGAACAAATGGATGCTAAGACTAAAGAATATATAAATATAAGTGATGAAGCATATGAAAAGTTAAAAGAACAGACAGCAAGAGGTGTAAAAATAAAAAATAGTTTCTTTTTTAAATATCATCCTGCATTTATTTTACAGAGAAAGTTTATGCAGCGTTTACAAGATAGTGGTTATAATGATATATTTATTCCAAATATGATTTTATTATCACCTAAATATAAAGAATATCATGAAGCTTTAAGTAAGATTAATAAACGTATTTGTAATGATTTGGGATTACATTATGATTCAAAATACAATTTAATTATGAGATGATAAAAATAGGAGTAGTTTTACTCCTATTTTTTAGGTGCAAATAAATTATAAGATAATAAACAGATTTTTAATTGGAATAAAAAATTTAAATATATATTGTAACGAAATACATTTTATAATCACTAATAATATGAAAGGAGGATTTATGTTAATTATTAAAAAAATATATGAAGAATACAAACATGATGTTTTTATATACCTTGTAAGTTTAACAAAGGATGCCTCTCTTTCTGAAGATTTAGTGTCGGAAACTTTCTTAAGTGCGATTAAATCATTACATAGGTTTCATAATGAAGAGCAAGATAAAATAAAGGATAAGGAAATGGAATCCATAAAAGATGAGGAGAAATAAATTGAAAGAAAAATATATGGTAGGTATCATATCAGATACTCATGGATTATTACGAGATGAAGTAATTGATTATTTGAAAAAATGTGATTATATAGTACATGGTGGCGATATTAACTCAGAAGATGTTCTAAAAGAATTGAAAAATATAGCTCCTGTATATATGGTGAGAGGTAATAATGATAAAGGTGAGTGGGTAGAAAAACTACCAAAAGAATTATATTTTAATATAGGAAAGATTAGATTTTATATGGTACACAACAAAAAAGATATTTCATATAATTTAAAACCTGTAGATGTAATTATTTTTGGACATTCTCATAAATATTTTTGTGAGAAAGTGGAAGAAATACTTTGGTTAAATCCCGGTAGTTGTGGCAAAAGACGATTTAACCTGCCTATAAGATTTGTAATTATGACTATTGAAAAGAATAATTATAAGATACAAAAAATTGATATTTTGCTTGGTTAGAATAAAACACCCAAATTGTAATAAGTAGGGTGTTTTTTAGCTGAAAGTTATTAAACAACAAAGTCTAAGTATTAATTTATAGAAAAAAGAGGGTATCTTAATACAATTCTAAAACATATATAATAAGGATTTTTTTGTATTGTAAAATATTACTTAAAAAAATAGGGAAAATAATAAGAGGATACATTTTAAATCTAAAGAGAGGTGTATATTATGGAAAATATATTAAGATATTATTTAATGCCTCATCCACCTTTGATAATTCCATCTGTGGGTAAGGGACAAGAAAGAGAAATACAAAGTACTATTGATGCTTGTAATCAAGTAGGAGAAGAAATAAGTAACTTAGAGCCAGAAACTGTGGTAATTATAACCCCTCATGGAACTATGTTTTCAGATGCTATTGCAATTTCAAATGAGGAATATATAAAGGGAGATTTTAAACAATTTAACGATTTTGATACTTACATAGAAGGTATAATTGATAAAGTGTTTAATGAAGAATTAATTAATATTTGTAAGGAGGAAAATATACCAGTAACAAGGATAGATTCTAATATTTTAAGCAAATTTAATAGAGAATATGAGCTAGATCATGGAGCTATGATACCTATGTATTTTATAAATAAGTATTATAAACAATACAAAATAGTTCATGTTACATATGCAGCGCTTAGTGATATTGAACTTTATAAGTTTGGCGTGGCCATAAGAAAAAGTGCACAAAACTTAAATAAAAAGATAGTGTTTATAGCAAGTGGAGATTTGTCTCATAGATTAAGTGAGAATGGACCTTATAACTATTCTCCAGAAGGTTCAAAATTTGATAAGTTATTATTAGATAATTTACAAAAAGGTGATGTATTAAGCGTATTTAATATGGATAAATACATGGTAGAATGTGCAGGAGAATGTGGATTAAGGTCTGTATTTATAATGCTTGGAGCTATGGAAGGAGAAGTAGTTAAGGGTAAATTATTGTCTTATGAAGGACCATTTGGGGTTGGATATGGAGTGATGACTTTTAATAATGAGTTAAAAAACCAGAGTAATTTAGAAGAATTAATCAATCTGAAAAAGGAACTTTATAATAAAAAAGTAGCTAATGATAACTTATATGTAAAATTAGCTAGGGAAAGTTTAAATCATTATTATACTTATGGTCATTTTATGGCAAAACCAAGTAATTTACCAAAAGGACTTAGTAAAGAAAAAGGTGGAGTATTTGTATCTTTAAAAAAATTTGGAAAGTTAAGAGGTTGTATTGGAACTTTCCTACCAACTACCGATTCTATAGCAGAAGAAATAATAAGAAATTCAGTGAATGCAGCAATAGAGGACCCAAGATTTCCAAATGTTACAGAAAATGAATTGTTGGACATAGATATATCTGTAGACGTTCTTAGCAGACCTCATAAATCTACAAAGGCAGAATTGAATCCTAAAAAATATGGTGTTATAGTTATTCAGGGATATAAAAAAGGATTATTACTACCAGACTTAGATGGAGTAAATACTGTGGATTATCAACTTAAAATAGCTTGTGAAAAGGCTGGTATAAATCCACATGAAGAATATGAAATAGAAAGATTTCAGGTGACAAGATACAAAGAAGGTGTATAGATGGAAGAAAAATTAAAATTTTACAAAGAGAAAGGAAATTGCATAAAATGCCACCTTTGCCCTCATAACTGCTTTTTAAGTGAAGGGAAATATGGAGTATGTAAACTTAGAACTGTAAAAAATAATATACCTATTGTCACAAATTATGGAGAAATAACTTCTGCCAATGTGGATCCAATAGAAAAAAAGCCCTTGTATCATTTTAAGCCAGGAATGGATATTTTATCTGTGGGAACTTTTGGATGCAATATGAGTTGTAGTTTTTGTCAAAATCATGAAATATCACAGAATAAATCTTCATCAGAATTTATTGATATAGATAAACTTATAAATTTAATAATAAATATACCAAATAATGAGGGTATAGCATTTACTTATAATGAACCTTTTATGTGGTATGAATATGTTTATGATGTGGCTAAAAAAATAAAAGAATACGATAAAAGCATTAGTATAATATTAGTGACTAATGGATTTGTAAATAAAGAACCTTTAGAAAAAATTTTGCCTTTTATTGATGCAATGAATATAGATTTAAAAGGATTTACACAAAAATATTATAATGAAATTTGCGGTGCTAAAATAGAACCAGTTTTAGAAACTATAAAAATAGCTAGTAAATATACTCATGTAGAAATAACAACTTTAATGGTTAGGGATGAAAATGATTCATTAGAAGAAATAGTTGGAATTGCAAAATTTTTATCTTCTATAGACAAAAACATTCCTCTTCACCTAAGTAGATATTTTCCAAATTATAAAATGAAAAATCAGCCCACATTAGTGGAAAATATTATGAATGCAAAGAAAGAAGCTAAAAAATATTTAAATTATGTATATGTGGGGAATGTAGCAGGTGTAGATAATAACACTTATTGCCCAAACTGTGGATATAATCTTGTAACTAGGGATATTTACACAACAAATGCTCATATTAAAGGTGATAAGTGTACTAATTGTAAGGAATATATAAATATAATATTTTAAAATAAAGTCCTCTTTTTAAGTAATTAAGAAAAATAGAAGAGGGCTTTTTTAGCACAAAAATGGTAAAGGTTTTTATATTAGAATGAAACTTCCTAAGTAGAAGTATTTGATTATAACTTAAAATATAATATAATTAAGAAGAATATAGTTACAATGAATTAAAAATGTTATATAAATTGGGGAGACGAGGATGAAAGTTACAATCAAAGATGTAGCAAAAGAAGCTAATGTTGCTGTTTCCACAGTATCTAGAGTACTTTCGGATAGTAGCAAAATTAGTGAAAAGACAAAAAAAAAGGTTTGGGATGCAGTAAAAAAACTAAATTATGTCCCAAATGAAATGGCGAGAGGTCTGGCAAACAAAAGAACGAAGATATTAGCAGTAATTATACCACAATGGATTTGTGATTCCTTTTACCATCCTTTCTTTCTTCAAGTTTTTAGAGGTATAAGCAATTGTGCAAAAGATAGAGATTATTTTATCATGTATGCTTTTAAAGAAAATGATGATACCTGGATTAATAGGTTTATACAAAGCAACTTTGTTGAGGGGATTTTATTATTTCACGAGGAAGAAGATAAAATCACTACTGAATTTTTAAAAGATATAGAGTTTCCTTTTGTTTCAGTAAGTATAAATCAAGATTTAGAAAAGGCACTATTCTTTGAAGATGAAGATGATAAGTTCATACATGAGGCAAATGGAAAATATTTAGGTCAATATGTAGCTAAAATAATGATGGATAAATTGGAAAGCAAAGATCCAGGTGAAAAGTATTATATAATAAACACTAAGTTAATTGAAAAAGAATCTTTAGTAGATAAAATGAAAAGTAAAGTTTTATATAATAGAAATATTTAAAAATAAATCAATAAATATATACAGCAAATTGGAGGGTTATTATGAAGAAATATTCGCTAGGAATTGATATAGGAGGGACTACAGTAAAACTTGGTTTATTTAATAATGAAGGTGAATTATTGCATAAGTGGGAAATTGAAACTAGAAAAATTGACAATGGAAAATATATTTTATCTGATATTACAGAGTCAATAAATAGCTTATTAGAAGAAAGAAATATATTTAAAGATGAAGTATTAGGAGCTGGAGTAGGAGTACCAGGACCTGTAAAAGATGACGGAACTATATTGGGAAGTGTAAATTTAGGATGGCCAGTATTTAATGTGTCAACAACTTTAGAAGAATTATTAAACATTCCTATAAAAGTGGCAAATGATGCAAATATTGCGGCGCTTGGTGAAATGTATAAGGGTGGAGGACAAGGATACAAAAATATGATAATGGTTACTTTAGGAACTGGGGTAGGTGGAGGAGTTATTATAAATAATAATGTAATAGCTGGATACACTGGTTCTGGTGGAGAAATTGGTCATATGAATGTAAATCCTCATGAAAAAATAAGTTGTAATTGTGGTAGAAAAGGTTGTTTAGAACAATATGCTTCAGCAACTGGAATATCAAGATTAGGAAGAGAAATTTTAGAAAAAGAAAGTTGTGAGTCTAAATTAAGAAATATTGAAAATATTACAGCTAAAGATGTATTTGACTTTGCCAAAGAAAATGATGAATTGTCTGTAAAAGTTGTAGAAAAGTTTAGCTCCATATTAGGACGTACTTTATCAAATATAGCTTGCATTTGTAACCCAGAGGTCTTTGTTATAGGTGGTGGAGTTTCGAAAGCGGGAGATATGTTATTGCATAACATAAAAAAATATTATTTAGAAAATGCCTTTCATTCAACTGCTGATACAGAGTTTAAATTAGCAACATTAGGAAATGATGCAGGTATATTTGGAGGCGCAAAGTTGGCAAGTGAAATTTAATTAAGATACTAAAAAATATTAATGTAATGAAAGTTATTAAAGAAGGGAATACTATACTTGAAGCTTAGTTTAATGACTTAACCACATTTTAGAGAGGAATGTCATATGTACATGTGACATTTCTTTTTTTATTGTTATAAAAAGTTAGAAAACTTATTGAAAATTATAAAAAATATTTATATAATATAATTAATATAAAAATAATTAATAAATAATTTTTATATTCTATTTTTCTAGTAAACAAATATGTTAATAAAAATGCATATTATGAAGGTTGATTACTGCAGGAGAGACTTATTAAATTAAGAGCCGAAGGAATAATTTAGTACCAAGCGAGTGCTAAAGATGATCTCAGGCAAAAGGACCGTAGTAGGACTTAACTCTGGAAAGCAAATAATACAACATGATAAAGCATATTGCACCGAAGGGGCAACTCTTTAAGAGGAAACTCTCAGGTTAAATACAGAGCAGAAAGCTATCTTACTTTCTGCTTTTTTTGTTGCAAAATTTTGTTATTTTAACACATCTATCACCATGTCGCATATAAATTATTTAAAAAGATTTGAATAAAGATGATTTATAAGTCTTAAATGGGCTTTTAAATAATGATGTTAAACCTAGTTACAAATAAAAATATTTGGAGGTGATTATTTTGAAATTAGAATTAGGATATGTAAAGGTAAATGACATATGCTTTTCAGATGTTTCAAAAGTAGAAAATGGTGTTATCTATGTTAATAAGCAAGAACTAATAGACTTATTAATGGAAGATGAAAATATTAAATCTGTTGATTTAGATATTGCTAGACCGGGAGATAGTACACGTATAATACCAGTTAAAGATGTTATAGAACCAAGAGTTAAGGTTGAAGGACCGGGAGGAATATTCCCAGGTATGATTAGTAAAGTTACTACTGTAGGTAGCGGAAAAACTAATGTGCTTAAAGGTTCAGCAGTAGTTACAACAGGTAAGATAGTTGGATTCCAAGAAGGTATTATTGATATGAGTGGTGAAGGTGCAAAATATACTCCATTTTCTAAGCTTTGTAACTTAGTATTAGTTTGCGAGCCTATTGATGATTTAAAACAACATAACCATGAAGCAGCTTTAAGATTTGCTGGATACAAAGCAGCCACATACTTAGGAAATTTGGCAAAAGATATTACTCCAGATGAAACAGAGGTTTATGAAACAGATTCAATAATAGAAGGATATAAAAAATATACAGAATTACCAAGAGTAGCTTATGTATATATGCTTCAAACTCAAGGTTTATTGCATGATACTTATGTATATGGTGTAGATGCTAAGAGAACTATATCTACTTTAATTTATCCAACAGAAGTAATGGACGGAGCAATAGTAAGTGGTAACTGTGTTTCTGCATGCGATAAAAACACAACTTATCATCATTTAAATAACCCAGTTATTCATGACTTATTTGAAAAACATGGAAAAGAGTTAAACTTTGTTGGTGTAATAATAACAAACGAAAATGTTTATCTTGCTGACAAAGAAAGGTCTTCTAACTGGAGTGCCAAATTAACTGAATTTTTAGGTGTAGACGGTGTAATAATCAACGAAGAAGGATTTGGTAATCCAGATACTGACTTAATAATGAATTGTAAAAAGATAGAAGAAAAAGGAATAAAAACAGTAATAATAACAGATGAATATGCAGGTAGAGATGGAAAATCGCAATCATTAGCTGATGCTGATTCTTTAGCAAATGCAGTTGTAACAGGAGGAAATGCAAATGAATTAATTACTCTTCCTCCGATGGATAAAGTGATAGGATATCAAGAGGTTGTAGATGTTATAGCTGGTGGATTTGACGGAAGTTTAAAACCAGATGGTTCAATAGTTGCAGAACTTCAAGTTATTACAGGATCTACAAATGAAATAGGTTTTAATAAATTAAGTGCAAGATAGTGAGAGGGGGGTTTGAAGATGATAAAAGTTGTTCAATATATAAATCAATTTTTCGCACAAATAGGTGGGGAAGAAATGGCTCATGTTAAACCTGAAGCGAGAGGGGGTATAGTAGGGCCAGGTGCTGCTTTTAATGTGGCGTTTAAAGGAGAAGCTGAAATAGTAGCTACAGTAATATGTGGAGACTCTTATTTTAATGAAAATTTAGAAGAAGCTAAGAAAGTAGTATTAGATATGGTTAAGGGGTATAATCCGGATGTATTTATAGCAGGACCAGCTTTTAACGCAGGTAGATATGGTGTTGCTTGTGGAGCAATAGCTACTGCTGTTAAAGAAGAATTAGGAATACCTTCATTAACTGGTATGTACGTAGAAAACCCAGGTGCTGACATGTTCAAAGACAAAGTTTACATGGTAGCAACTAAAAATTCTGCAGTAGGTATGAGAGATGCTGTAAAAGTTATGGCACCTCTTGCTCTTAAACTTGCAAAAGGCGAAGAAATAGGTGCATCTATTGAAGAAGGTTATATGCCAAATGGTGTAAGAAAGAACTTCTTTGATAGTGAAAGAGGGTCTAAGAGAGCTGTAGATATGTTAATTAAGAAATTAAAAGGTGAAGAATTTACAACTGAATACCCAATGCCTGATTTTGATAGGGTAGCTCCAAATCCAGCAATTAAAGATTTATCAAAGGCTAAAATAGCTCTTGTTACTTCTGGAGGTATAGTTCCAAAAGGAAATCCAGACCATATAGAATCTTCAAGTGCATCTAAATATGGTAAATATGATTTGGATGGATTCAAAGTATTAAGTAGTGCAGATCATCAAACTGCTCATGGTGGATATGATCCAGTTTATGCAAATGATGATCCTAACAGAGTTTTACCAGTAGATATAATGAGAGAATTTGAAGAACAAGGTGTAATAAGAGAGCTTAATAGATATTATTATTCAACAGTAGGAAACGGAACTTCAGTTGCTAATGCAAAAGGATTTGCTGCAAAATATGCAGAAGAATTGAAGGCTGATGGTGTGGATGCTGTTATCTTAACTTCTACGTGAGGTACTTGTACTCGTTGCGGTGCAACGATGGTAAAAGAAATAGAAAGAGCGGGAATACCAGTAGTACACATTTGTACAGTAGTCCCTATTTCTTTAACAGTTGGTGCTAATAGAATAGTTCCAGCTATAGCTATACCTCATCCACTTGGAAATCCAGCACTACCATTGGAGGAAGAAAAGAAAATAAGAAGAAATCTTATAACAAAAGCTTTTAAAGCATTACAAACTGAAATAGAAGATCAAACTGTATTCGAATAAAATTTAAATTATGTTTACATTGAGCAATATTTTATGCTCAATGTAAATATATAAAAATAAAATTTAGATAAGCAGGTATTTCTAATGAGTATATTAGAAAAAAGAAAGTCATCATAATTGGTAACAGAGATGGTATACCTGGTCCAGCAATAGAAGAATTTGAATCTAATGTATATGATGATCAAATAGGAATGATAGAAATGGTACTTGACATAGATTATATAGTTAATGAAATGACCACTAATTAAGATAGCAATTTTGTAAGTACTAAAAGTTAAAAATAAAGGGTTATAAATAGTAATTATCAACATATAAATTAATAAATATAGAAAAAAATAAAAATATTGAAAAATATAAAAAAACTTGTTGCTTATTATAGATATAATTAATTATAATCTAATTAAAATAGAAAAAAATTATAAATGAATAGAAACTTTAAGTGAATGAATAATAAGACGATTATTATATTGCAGAATAATTAGAATAATACAATTATTATATTAAGGATGACTATTACGGGAGAGACTTTTAAAAAGCGCCGAAGGAATAAGCCAATATTAAGCGAATATTGGTGATGATCTCAGGCAAAAGGACCGTAGTACGACTTAACTCTGGAAAGCAAGACATCATTAAGTTTAATCAATAAATATATGCACCGAAGGGGCAACTCTATGCGAATAGAGGAAAACTCTCAGGTTAAATACAGAGCAGAAAGCTAGGGGCTTTCTGCTATTTTATTGCAAAAAAATAGAACTGTTCTGGGGGATATAAAATGATAATAACTAACAACAATAAAGTATATGAAAAATACAAAAGTGATTATAAGATTTATTATAAGGAATGTTCTTTTAAAGAAATCTTACTTTATGTAAGAGATAGAGTTCATGAAGGACATATACTTTTAACTCACCCTCTGTCTAGTAGCATAAAACCAAATGAAACTCCATATAAATCAGTCCTAATATCTGATTATAAAGAATCCCTAGATTACAAATCTTTAACAATTATTGAAAATGCAATTTTAACATATGACAAATTTAAAAAAGATAAAGATTATACTGTTGAATTAACCGATAGAATAATGGATGATTTTAAAGTTGTAGATTTATCAATAATTGAAAATGCTCTTAAGTAAATAGAGCATATTTAGCAGAATTTATTATTCCATAGAAATAGTAATATGTTTTAATAGCGCTTATTGTGCTTTTAAATAAATACCTAGTTCAAGTAAATAAAATTTTTGTAAAGTAAATAAAATTTTTGGAGGTGATTTTTTTGAAATTAGAATTAGGATATGTAAAAGTTAAAGACATATGTTTTTCTGATGTTTCAAAAGTGGAAGATGGAGTAATTTATGTTAATAAGCAAGAGTTAATTGACTTATTAATGGAAGATGAGAATATCAAATCAGTAGATTTAGAAATAGCAAAACCAGGTGATAGTATTCGTATTATGCCAGTTAAAGACGTTATAGAGCCAAGAGTTAAAGTTGAAGGACCGGGAGGAATATTCCCAGGTATGATAAATAAGGTAACAACAGTGGGCTCGGGAAAAACGAATGTACTTAAAGGTTCTGCTGTAGTAACAACGGGGAAAATAGTAGGTTTCCAAGAAGGAATAATAGATATGAGTGGTGAAGGTTCTAAATACACACCTTTCTCAGGGTTAAATAACTTAGTAGTAGTTTGTGAACCAGTAGACGGTTTAAAACAACATAATCACGAAGAAGCTATAAGATACGCTGGATATAAAGCAGCTATATACTTAGGAGAGTTAGCTAAAGATATAACTCCAGATGAAGTAGAAGTTTATGAAACAGATTCAATAATAGAAGGATACAAAAAATACCCAGAACTACCAAGAGTAGCTTATGTGTATATGCTTCAAACTCAAGGATTATTACATGACACTTATGTTTATGGAGTAGATGCTAAGAAAACTATATCTACTTTAATAAATCCAACTGAAATAATGGATGGTGCAGTAGTAAGTGGTAACTGTGTTTCTGCATGTGACAAAAACACAACTTATCATCACTTAAATAACCCAGTTATACATGATTTATTTGAAAAGCATGGTAAAGAATTAAACTTTGTAGGGGTAATCCTTACTAATGAAAACGTTTATCTTGCTGATAAAGAGAGATCTTCTAACTGGAGTGCCAAATTAGCAGAGTTCTTAGGTGTTGATGGTGTAGTCATAACTCAAGAAGGATTTGGTAACCCAGACACAGACTTAATAATGAACTGTAAGAAGATAGAGGAAAAAGGAATAAAAACAGTTATAGTTACTGATGAGTATGCTGGTAGAGATGGAAAATCTCAATCATTAGCAGACGCAGATCCTTTAGCAAATGCAGTTGTAACAGGAGGCAATGCAAATGAGGTTGTTACTCTTCCTCCAATGGATAAAGTAATAGGATATCCAGAAGTTGCAGATGTTATAGCTGGTGGATTTGATGGAAGTTTACAACCAGATGGATCAATAGTTGCAGAGCTTCAAGTAATAACTGGGGCTACTAATGAACTTGGATTTAATAAATTAAGTGCAAGATAGTGAGAGGGGGGTTTGAAGATGATAAAAGTTGTTCAATATATAAATCAATTTTTCGCACAAATAGGTGGAGAAGAAATGGCTCATGTTAAGCCTGAAGTAAGAGAAGGTATAGTAGGGCCAGGCGCTGCTTTCAATGCAGCATTTAAAGGAGAAGCTGAAATAGTAGCTACAGTAATATGCGGTGACTCTTATTTCAATGAAAACTTAGAAGAAGCTAAAAAAGAAGTTTTAGAAATGGTTAAACAATATAACCCAGATATATTTATAGCTGGACCAGCATTTAATGCAGGTAGATATGGTGTTGCATGTGGTACTATAGCTACAGCTGTACAAGATGAGTTAGGAATACCATCTTTAACAGGTATGTATATAGAAAACCCAGGTGCTGACATGTTTAAACAAAAAGTTTACATGGTACCAACTAGAAACTCTGCAGTGGGTATGAGAGACGCTGTTAAAGTTATGGCACCTCTTGCACTTAAATTAGGTAAAAAAGAGCCAATAGGATCATCAAAAGAAGAAGGATATATGCCAAATGGTGTAAGAAAGAACTTCTTTGATAGTGAAAGAGGATCTAAGAGAGCTGTAGATATGCTAATTAAGAAATTAAAAGGTGAAGAGTTTACTACTGAGTATCCAATGCCTGATTTCGATAGGGTAGAACCAAATAAAGCCGTTGTTGATTTAAGTAGTGCTAAAATAGCTTTAGTTACTTCTGGAGGTATAGTTCCAAAAGGAAATCCAGATCATATAGAATCTTCAAGTGCTTCTAAATATGGTAAATATGATATAGGATCATTCAAGCATTTAAGCAGTGCTGATCATGAAACTGCTCATGGTGGATATGATCCAGTTTATGCAAATGAAGAGCCAGATAGAGTTTTACCAGTAGATGTACTTAGAGAATTTGAAGAGCAAGGTGTAATAGGAAGTTTACATCAGTACTTCTACACAACTGTTGGTAACGGAACTGCAGTTGCAAATGCTAAGAAGTATGCTGCTGAAATAGCAAAAGAATTAGTTGCAGATGGTGTTAATGCTGTAATCTTAACTTCTACGTGAGGTACTTGTACTCGTTGCGGTGCAACGATGGTAAAAGAAATAGAAAGAGATGGAATACCAGTAGTACACATGTGTACAGTAGTTCCTATTTCTTTAACAGTTGGAGCTAACAGAATAGTACCAACTATAGCTATACCTCATCCTCTTGGAAACCCAGCATTATCATTAGAAGAGGAAAAGAAAATAAGAAGAGAGTTAGTTACAAAAGCATTAAAAGCTTTACAAACTGAAGTTGAAGACCAAACTGTATTTGAATAAGAATCAAGATATATTTACTAGCCTTTTGGAGGGAATATAATGAGTAAAATATATGATGTTGTAGTCATAGGAGGAGGTCCAGCAGGACTTTCAGCTGCATTATATGCAGGAAGAGCAAGACTAAGCACGTTAGTATTAGAAAAGAAAAAAGAAGGTGGTCAAATAGCTCTAACTTCTGAAGTAGAAAACTACCCAGGATGCTTAGAAGGAGAATCAGGACCATCATTAGTAGAAAGAATGCATAAGCAAGTATTACACTTTGGCGCTGAATTTGCTATTGATGATATAGAATCAGTTAATTTAGACGGTTCTGTAAAAGAGTTAAAAGGTAAAAAAGGTACTTACCAAGCCAAAGCTGTAATAATAG
Source organism: Terrisporobacter glycolicus ATCC 14880 = DSM 1288 (assembly GCF_036812735.1). Lineage (NCBI taxonomy): Bacteria > Bacillati > Bacillota > Clostridia > Peptostreptococcales > Peptostreptococcaceae > Terrisporobacter > Terrisporobacter glycolicus. Next base: position 739,755 of record NZ_CP117523.1, read on the forward strand.
CTACAGGTGCTTCATCAAGACCAATAGGTTGTGCAAATGAAAGAGAATATATAGGTAAGGGTGTATCATACTGTGCTACATGTGACGGATCTTTCTTCGAAGATTTCGATATATATGTAGTTGGTGGTGGAGACACAGCAGTTGAAGAAGCAATGTTTTTAACTAAGTTCGGAAGAAGTGTAACATTAATACACAGAAGAGATGAACTTAGAGCTGCTAAATCTATACAAGATAAAGCATTTAAAAATCCTAAGATGAAGTTCATGTGGGATACAGTAGTTAAAGAGGTATCAGGAGATGGAATATTAAGTACTATGGTTGTTGAAAATGTGAAAACAGGTGAATTAACAACTATAGAAGCTGACGAAGAAGATATGACATTTGGATTATTCGGATTCGTTGGATATGTTCCAAAAACAGATATGTTTAAAGATGTATTAACTATGGAAAAAGGTTATATAGTAACTGATGAAAATATGAAGACTAATATAGAGGGAGTATTTGCTGCAGGAGATGTTAGAGTTAAGTCTCTAAGACAAGTAATAACTGCAGCATCAGATGGAGCTATAGCAGCTGTTCAAGCTGAAAAATATATAGAATCTTTAGACTAGTGAGGAGGTAAAAAATGTTAGTAGTAGATAAAAATACTTTTAAAACAGAAGTTCTTGAAAGTGAAGGATATGTGTTAGTAGATTTCTTTGGTGATGGATGCGAGCCATGCGCAGCATTAATGCCTACAGTTGAGTCTTTAAGTGAAAAATATGGAGAACAGTTAAAGTTCACTAAATTAAATACAACTAAAGCAAGAAGACTTGCTATAAGTGAAAAAATATTAGGTTTACCTGTTATTGCTATATATAAAGATGGAGCTAAGGTTGAAGAAGTAGTTAAAGACGATGCAACTGAAGAAAACATCGAAGCAATGATTAAAAAATACCTATAGGTTATAGCGATAACGATATATATTTGAGCGACGTGACGGCGAATTATTTTGCTTCGTTGCAGATATATCCGTTGCTTAAAATATCTATAATAAAAAACAGTTTATAGAATAATAGATGTGTGACACTAAACAGTTATATGTCTATTATTAAAATAAAAAATAAGGACAGGAGGTATTTCTAATGAGTATATTAGAAAAAAAGAAAGTCATCATAATTGGTGACAGAGATGGTATTCCTGGTCCAGCAATAGAAGAATGTGTTAAGACAGCTGGTGGAGAGGTTGTTTTCTCTTCAACTGAATGCTTTGTCTGAACTGCTGCTGGAGCGATGGACCTAGAAAACCAAAAAAGAGTAAAGGAATTTGCTGAAGAATTTGGTTGTGAAAATGTTGTTGTTATGTTAGGTGCTGCAGAAGGTGAAGCTGCAGGACTTGCTGCAGAAACTGTAACTGCAGGAGACCCAACATATGCAGGTCCATTGACAGGAGTCCAGTTAGGACTTCAAGTATACCATGCTTGTGAGCCACAAGTAAAAGAAGAATTTGATGCTGGTGTTTATGACGAGCAAATAGGTATGATGGAAATGGTATTAGATGTTGATGATATAGTAGGTGAAATGTCATCTATAAGAGAACAATTCTGTAAATATTAAGAAAATCTATAAGGATTAAAATAATTTAGCTAATCGATGAAGAGTATTTTAAACTTTTATCGATTAGCTAATTTCAAAATAGGGGGAACAATATGAATAGTGTATTAAAAGCAGCAGGATACATACTTGCTCATACTCCTGATATGGTAATTCATAACGGGACTACTCAAACTACTGAGAGAGTAGTTAATCCAAATTCTGAGTATTTAAAAGTATTAAAAGATCATATAAGAACTTATGATGAAGTGGTAAAATACCCACCAAATCAAGCCTATATAGGAAATATAACTCCAGATGAATTATCTAAATATGCAATGCCTTGGCATGATAAAGAAACTCCAGATGCTAGTAAGTATGGCAAGTTTGGAGAAATAATGCCGCAAGAAGAATTTATAGGATTAATGCAAATATGTGATGTATTTGATTTAGTTAAATTAGAAAAAAACTTTGCATCTTTAAGCAAGAATTTATTAAGCGAGAACAATCTAATTTCATCTGATTTAGTTGTAAAAATTAAAGAAGGTGAAGAATTAGATACTATAATGAAATTTATAGAAGAAGAGCATGCGGAGCCTTTATATAATAATGGAGAAGTAGTAGGTTGTGTGAAAAATGCTCATGATGTAGACACTAATTTATCTGCTCATGTTTTATTTGAAAATTTAGTATCAAAAGCTTCTTGTGCTTTTTCTATAATGAACATGCTTGATAAAAATAATGTAAATAAAGATGATATAGATTATGTTATAGATTGTTGTGAAGAAGCATGTGGTGATATGAACCAAAGAGGTGGAGGAAACTTTGCCAAAGCTGCTGCTGAAATAGCAGGACTTAACAATGCTACAGGATCAGACGTTAGAGGGTTCTGTGCAGGACCTGCTCATGCCATGGTTCATGCTGCTGCTCTTGTAAAAAGTGGTACATTCAAAAATGTAATAGTTTGCGCTGGTGGTTCTACTGCAAAACTTGGTATGAACGGAAAAGATCATGTTAAAAAAGGTATGCCAATACTTGAAGATATGGTTGCTGGATTTGCAGTATTAGTAAGTGAAAACGACGGCGAAAGCCCAGAAATAAGAAATGATATTGTGGGACGTCACACTGTAGGAACTGGTTCTTCTCCTCAAGCAGTAATTAGTTCTTTAGTTAGTGAGCCACTTGAAAAAGCAGGACTTAAAATAACTGATATACAAAAATATTCTGCAGAAATGCAAAATCCAGATATAACTAAGCCTGCAGGAGCTGGAGACGTACCTAATGCTAACTACAAAATGATAGGTGCTCTAGCTGTTAAGATGGGTAACTTAGATAGAAAAGAATTACCTTCATTTATAGAAAATCATGGTATGGTAGGTTGGGCTCCAACTCAAGGACATATACCATCAGGAGTACCTTATCTAGGATTTGCTAGAGAGGATATAATGGCAGGTAGTGTTAAAAATGCCATGATAGTTGGTAAAGGAAGTTTATTCCTTGGAAGAATGACAAATTTATTTGATGGTATATCATTTGTAATAGAAGAAAATCAAGATAAGAAATTTCAAGATTTAGAAGAAGATGAAGCGATAGATGTAAAAATACCCAAAATAGCAATAACTACTATAGGAAGTGAACATGGTGAAAAAAATGTTATAGAAGGAGCTTTAAAAGCTATTAAATCAAATATTTCAGTTACTACTATAGGAAGTGAAAGTGCTGAAGGATTAAAACATGTTAAAACTGATTGTGAAAAAGAAGCACATGAATTAATGGAAAATCTTTTAGACAGCAAGAAAGTTGACGGAGCAGTAACTATGCACTATCCATTCCCAATAGGCGTATCTACTGTAGGTAGAGTTATAACTCCTGAAAAAGGAAGAGAGATGTTTATAGCAACTACTACAGGAACTTCTTCTGCTGAAAGAGTGGAAGGTATGGTTAAAAATGCTATTTACGGAATAATAACTGCTAAAGCTTGTGGAATAAAAAATCCAACAGTTGGAATAGCTAACGTAGATGGTGCTAGACAAGTGGAAATAGCACTTAAAGCATTAAAAGAAAAAGGTTATGATATAAACTTCGCGCAGTCAGATAGAGCAGATGGCGGAGTGGTTATGAGAGGTAACGACTTAATGACAGCGTCAGCTGATGTAATGGTTACTGACTCATTAACTGGAAACTTATTAATAAAAATGTTCTCTGCTTATAACTCAGGTGGAAAATATGAATCTGTAGGCTATGGATATGGACCAGGAATAGGCAAAGATTTCAATAAATTAATAATGATTATATCAAGAGCATCAGGAGCACCGGTTATAGAAGGTGCAATCAAGTTTGCGGCTGAACTTGTAAATAACGATGTTCACAATATATCTAAAGAGGAATTTGCAAAAGTTGAAAAAGCTGGATTCAACGAAGTACTGCAAGGGTTAAAAAAATCTAAGCCTCAAGTATCTGCATCAATTGAAGAAAAGGTAGAAGCACCTGAAAAAGAAGTTGTAACGGAACAAATATCTGGAGTAGATGTAATGGATTTAGAAGATGCAGTGGAATTTTTATGGAAAAATAAGATTTATGCTGAAAGTGGAATGGGTTGCACTGGACCAATAGTACTTGTTAATCCTGCCAATGTGGATAAATCTAGAGCATTATTAATAGAAGCAAAATTTATAAGTGAATAATATTAATTATGGAGTTGTATTTAAGATGAGTAAAATATCATCTTAAATACAACTCTTTTTTATTTTTGACCTAACTAGATTAAAAAACTAAGCTGTTTGAATAAAAAAAGGAAAACGATTCTCTTGATTCGATGATATTAAATGCTATAAAAGTAATGATTAATTTAGTATAATTAAAAAATCAGTTAAAATTAGGAGGTATAATATGGGAGAATATTTAAAGAAAATAGTAGTAACTACATTAACCATATTAATAGGAATAAATTTATTTCTATATAAAATTTATGCAATTGAAAAAAAAGATGTATTGTTTATAACTACTTATAGCTCCTGTACTTCAGATTTTGAAAAAAGAATATCAGGAATAGAAGAAGGTTTAGGAGAAGGGATAGATTTACATACTAAATATTTTAGTGAAAGTATTATTGAAAATAAAGAAGAACAAAAATATTTTGTTGATGAGTTAAAAAATACATTACAAGAAGAAAGTTATGATGCAATAATAGTAGGAGATTATTACACATTAAAATTTGCAATAAAAAATAGAAATGAAATTTTAAAAGATATGCCTATTATTTTTTTTGGAGTATCAAACAGTGAAATAATAGAAGAAGCTATTAGAAAGGATAAGGTGGCAGGAGTTAAACAGGTTTTATTTGTTGATTCTACAATAAATCTAATTAAAAAGTATCATCCTTTTGTAAACAATATAGTAGTAATAAATAACTATGAAGATAGTAAAGAAATAGATGAATTAAAAAATAATATAATACCAAATTTTAAAGGCATAAACTTTAAGTTTATATATACAAGTAAGCTATCAGAAAACGAATTCATACATAAAATAAAAAGTGTAGAAAAGGGTAGTGCAATTTTGACCATATATCCAAATTATTTTGAAAATTCTAATTGGATAAGTGATAAGGATATAAATAAACTAATTAATGAAACTAATAATAAAATTCCCATATATAATTTGGTAGAAGATGGGATAGGAAGTGGAAGTATTGGTGGTAAACTAGTAAGTAGATATAGCCAAGAGAAAAAGGTAGGAGAAATAGCTAAAGATTTCATTGATGGTAAAAATGTTAAACCTTTGTATATAAGTGACAATGATGTTAATAAATATATATTTGACTACGTTAATATGAGTAAGTTTCAGATTAGACCTAATATGCTACCGAGAGATACCAGGCTAATTAATGCTCCAAAGGATTTTATAACTTTATACAAGGGATTATTTATATTTATAATACTATTTGTCGTAACATTAATTATAGTCATAATTACGCTTATACGATATTTAGCATATAAGAAAAAACATGAAGAAATACTTAAGAGCGCAATGAATGAAATTGAAGAGATAAATAGGCTAAAAAATCATTTTATAATTAATATGAATCATGAATTAAAAACTCCTATAACAGTAATAAACTCTGTTATGCAGTTAACTAAATATATGAAAAAGCAGGAGGAACAACACTTTATAAGTGAGAAAAATATTGTTTTAGTAGAAGATAACTGCCAAAGACTTTTAAAATTGGTTAATAATATAATAGATTTAGAAAAGATTGACTCAAAAGGGATTAATTTAAATATGGAAAATGTAAATATAGTTGAAGTAATAGAAGATACAGTTTTGTCAGTTGTTCCATATGCACAAGCAAGAAATATAGATATAACTTTTGATACAACAGAAGAAGAAATAATTATGTCTGTAGATAAAAATAAAATAGAAAGAATAGTATTAAACTTATTATCTAATAGTATTAAGTATTCTAAAAAAGCTGGTTTTGTAGATGTAAAGATAGATATATGTGAGAATAATTTGCATATTGTAGTTGAGGATGATGGTATAGGAATTGATGAAGAACACTTAAATAAAATATTTGAGAGATTTGTAAGACTGGATAATTCCTTAACCAGATCAAATGAAGGAAGTGGAATAGGATTATCTATTGTAAAAGCTTTTGTGGATTGTCACAATGGAAATATATACGTTAAATCCATAAAAAATATAGGAACAAGTTTTATAATAAGTATTCCTATAGAGATAAAAGATTATGATGATGAAAATGATGTTAAGCAAATAAGTGCAGATAATCATATTAAACAAGAATTGTCTGACCTATATTTGTAGAACATTATAGATAGTAAGGAAATAAATTATTTGATTGAAAAATTTTCCAGTTTAAAACTTTATTTTTTGTTTTAAAAAAGTTTATCTATGTGCTAAAATAAAAAAGGTTGTATACAAGATACAAAATGGAATAAATGATGAATAGGAGACATAGGTAATGAATGAAGAAACAATTCAATTATTAGCTCATAAAGCTGAAGACAAAATTAATACGCTTAATGAGAGTAAATTAAAGTATTTAGTACTATCAATATTTGCAGGAATGTTTATAGGACTTGGATGTATATTAATATTCACTATAGGTGGGCAATTACATGCTGGAGAATCACCAGCAACGAAAATAGTTTCAGGGATGTCATTCTCATTTGCACTAAGTGCAATTATAACATTAGGATATGAACTATTTACAAGTAATACAATGATTATGACTATGGGAAGCTTAGCTAAAGCCACTAGTGCAAAAGATGGAATAAGAATAATGGTATATAGTTACTTTGGGAACTTCTTAGGAGCAATACTTGTATCACTTTTATTTGTAGGAACTGGCTTTGCATCTAGTGGACATACAATGGATTATTTTGCATACTGTGGTGCTTATAAAGTTGCAGCACCAGCTTTACAACTATTCTGTAGAGGGGTTTTAGCTAACATATTAGTTTGTGCAGCTGTACTTGCAGCTTACAAGACGAAAGATGAAATGGCTAAGATAGCTATAGTATTTTTATTGATATTTGCCTTCGTAACAAGCGGATTTGAACACTGTATTGCTAATATGACTACTTTATTAGTATGTTTATTCTCACCAGTAGCTAATGACGTTACAGTAGCAAATGCTTTATACAGTATGTTGTTTGTTACATTAGGTAATATAGTTGGTGGAGCAGGGTTCTACGGATTCTTAACTTACTTTATGTCAAAGAAAAAAGAAAATAAAACTATTGAAACAGTTAGCAAAGCTTGCTAATTATATATAAAGACCTTCTTTGTTTAAAATTCAAAGAAGGTCTTTTTTTATAATTTCACCTGATGCAAGTGTAGTGCAAATTATATATGTATTATGTATATTGCCATTATAGATAGTCTAATAACATTTTATTTAGAATAAATATATAGTGAGCATACTATATATTTATACAAGCTAGTTATAAATCTCAGCAAGTGGGATTTAACTATATAAATTTTAAGGAGGAAGTAACATGTTAAACTTTGTAAGAGTGATTTGGGCAGTATTGATGGCATTTTATTACTATGTATTTATTAAAGATTACAAGCAAGTTAAGGTATCGGGTGAGCTTGATGAGGTTAGTGTAGCAAAAGTGGGTGTTGTGGGATTTATAACTAATTTCTTTGATACTTTAGGAATAGGTTCCTTTGCACCAACAGTAGCATTTAATAAGTTCTTGAAAATGGGAGTAAGAAATAAGGATTTACCAGGACTATTAAATGTAGGAGATACTTTACCAGTTATGTGTGAAGCGGTAATATTTACTACGGTTATAGATGTAGAACCAGTAACATTGGTAACGATGTTAGTAGCATCTGCAGTAGGTTCTTGGTTAGGCGCTGGTATAATATCCAAGTTAGATGAAATTAAAATTCAAAAAATTATGGGATTTGCTTTATTAGTGACAGGTGCTTTAATGACTTTAGGTGCATTAAATTTAATGCCAGGTGGCGGAGAAGCCATAGGCCTTACGGGAGTAAAATTAGTTATAGGGATTGTAGGTAACTTTATACTTGGAGCATTAATGACGGCAGGTATCGGACTTTATGCACCTTGCATGGCTTTAATTTACTTCTTAGGTATGTCTCCAGCAGTTGCTTTCCCGATAATGATGGGATCATGTGCTACATTAATGCCAGTATGTTCAGTTAAATTTATTAAAGAAGGAGCATACCCTAGAAAAGCTGCATTACTACTTGGATTATTTGGAGCAATAGGAGTATTTATTGCGGCATATATAGTTAAATCATTGCCACTTGATATATTGAGATGGTTAGTAATTGCAGTCGTATTCTATACTTCTATATCTATGTTGATTTCAGCATATAAGAAAAAAGATTCTGAAGATAATGATAGTACAGAAAATAATGAAAATCATAAATAAAAAAATAACAATTGTATATTGAAAAATAACAAAAAAATGCAAAAAACATATAAAAATAAACCCCAAAATTGCAAAATGGAATAAAATTAATGTTAAATATATACCATGTCTTCTACATATGGTATATATTTTTTGTAATAAAAAAGCATTATGGAAAAATGTGAAAATTTTGTTGAATAGTTGAGATTAATTAACTATAATGAAAATAGGTAAGTAGATAAGTTGTAAAAAGTGGTCGATAAATGACTGAAAATTTACATTTTTACGGTGATGGTATTCGCGCTATATATATACACTTTATTGTCAATTAATTAACGTTAAGAAGTAAATATAGACGCTGAAACCGTTTTTTTATCTGTTTATCATAGATTAATTCAATAAATATATTATAAATATTTATTTTAATAATGATTTTAGGGGGACAGGCAAATGAAATTTTCAAGAAGCATTCAAGCAATTGACTCTCATACTATGGGAGAACCAACAAGAATAGTTACAGGAGGAATTCCTAATATAAAAGGTAATACTATGGCTGAGAAAAAAGAGTATTTAGAAAAAAATCTTGACCATTTAAGAACAGCTATAATGTTAGAACCAAGAGGGCATAATGATATGTTCGGTTCTATAATAACTCAACCTTGTGATCCAACTGCTGATTTCGGTATCATATTCATGGATGGTGGAGGATACCTAAACATGTGTGGACATGGTTCAATAGGTGCTATAACTGCTGCTATAGAAACAGGAATGGTAGATATGGTAGAACCAGTTACTCATGTTAGAATGGAAGCTCCAGCAGGAATGATAGAAGCAGAAGCTAAAATAGTAGATGGAAAAGTTAGAGAAGTATCTTTCGTAAACGTTCCAGCTTTCTTATACAAAAGAGACTGTGAAATAGAAATGGCTCCTTATGGGAAAATAAAATTTGACATATCATTTGGAGGAAGTTTCTTTGCAATAGTTCATGCAAGTCAATTTGGTGTTAAGGTTGAGCCTAAGAACACTCAATTATTAAACAACATAGGTATGGAAATGAGAGAAATAGTTAACAGAGAAATAGCTGTACAACATCCAACTTTAGCTCATATAAATACTGTTGATTTAGTTGAAATATATGATGACCCTACTCATCCAGAAGCAACTTACAAAAACGTTGTTATATTTGGTCAAGGTCAAGTGGACAGATCTCCATGTGGAACTGGTACAAGTGCTAAACTTGCTACTTTATATGCAAAAGGAGAAATTAAAGAAGGAGAAAACTTTGTATACGAAAGTATATTAGGAACTCTATTCAAAGGTAAGATAGTAGGTCTTGATAAAGTTGGTGAATTTGATGCAGTAAGACCTGAAATAACTGCAGCAGCTTATATAACAGGATTCAATCATTTTGTTATAGATGATGAAGATCCAGTTAAGTATGGTTTTATATTAAAATAGCATCTAATTCAATAACTTAATTAAGATTTCAACTATAAATATAATAATACAAAAGAAAATAGGGGGAATCATATTATGGTTAATATTGTAAGAATAATTTGGGCCATTATAATGTCTGTATATGGATACTTCTTCATAAAAGACTACAGACAAGTATCTGCAGCAGGTGAATTAGATGATGTAAATGTAGGAAAAGCAGGTTTTGTAGGTTTTGCTACAAACTTCTTTGATACATTAGGGATAGGATCATTTGCACCGACAGTTGCATTAAACAAATTTATGAAAATGGGAGTTAGGGATAAAGAACTTCCAGGATTATTAAATGTTGCTGACACTCTTCCAGTTATGTGTGAAGCAGTAATATTCACTACAGTTATAGAAGTTGATCCAGTAACATTAATATCTATGCTTGCAGCAGCAGCTTTAGGTTCATATCTTGGAGCTGGTGTAATAGCTAAAATGGATGAAGTAAAAATCCAAAAAGTTATGGGTATTGCTTTATTAATAACTGCTGTACTAATGTTATTAAAACAACTTGGATTAATGCCAGGTGGTGGAGATGCAATAGGACTTTCTGGAGTTAAATTAGTTATAGGTGTAGTGGGTAACTTTATACTTGGAGCTTTAATGTCTGCTGGTATAGGATTATATGCACCATGTATGGCATTAGTTTATTTCTTAGGAATGAATCCACAAGTTTCTTTCCCAATAATGATGGGATCTTGTGCAACATTAATGCCAGTTGGATCAGTTAAATTTATAAAAGAAGGGGCTTATCCAAGAAAAGCAGCTTTAATAATAGCTTTATCTGGGACAGTTGGGGTATTTGTAGCTGCATACTTAGTTAAATCTTTACCAATGGATGTATTAACTTGGTTAGTTATAGCTGTTATATTCTATACTTCTGCATCTATGTTAATGGCTGCTAGCAAAGCTAGCAAAAAAATAGAAGCATAATAAAAATTAAGTGATTGCAATGTATTTTAATAAGAATATGCCACGATTTATCGTGGCATATTTTTTTATTTCAAAAATAAACTTCCTAATTTTAATATTATTCAAATGGATAACATCAATAAATATGAGATTATTAAAAATTTTTTATATTCAAAAATAGATTTATGTAAATATTAATCAATTGCTTGAATATTTTTTAACAAATTATTATAATTAAGAGGTAAACGTTTGTCAAATAAAGAATATTGTCGAACTTTATACTGTATAATATAATAAAAAGATAAATTTTAGGAGGAGTTAACAAATGTTATTAGCATTAAGAGGAATTCTATTATCTTTAATGGGCGTTTATTATTACACTTTTTTTAAAGATTATAGACAAGTAAAGGAAGCAGGAGAATTAGACAATCCTTCTGTAGTAAAAGTTGGAGTCCTAGGATGGGTAGCTAACTTTTTTGATACATTAGGTATCGGATCATTTGCCATTATAGTAGCAGCTAATAAATTCTTTAAAGTAGGAATAAAAGATAAAGAACTTCCAGGATTTTTAAATGTTGGAAATTGTTTACCAGTTATGTGTGAAGCGTTTATATTTACTACAGTTATTGAGGTAGATCCTTTAACACTATTCTCTATGTTAATAGCTGCAGCTGTGGGTTCATACATAGGAGCAGGAGTAATAGCTAAGATGGATGAAGCTAAAATACAACTAATAATGGGAATAGCTCTTTTAGCTACTTCAGTATTAATGTTTTGTAGTAAAATGGGATACATGCCAGGAGGTGGAGATGCAATAGGGCTTTCTGGAGTAAAACTTGTTATAGGTGTTGTTGGTAATGCAATCCTTGGAGCATTAATGACAGCCGGTGTTGGACTATTTGCACCATGTATGGCATTAACTTATTTCTTAGGACTATCTCCACAAGTTACATTCCCAATAATGATGGGATCTTGTGCAATGTTACAACCAGTATCTTCTGTTAAATTTATAAAAGAAGGAGCATACCCTAGAAAAGCTTCATTAGTATTAGGATTATGCGGAGCAGTTGGGGTATTTGTGGCAGCATTTATTGTCAAGTCATTGCCAATAGAAACTTTAAAATGGGTTGTAATGGCAGTTCTTGTTTACACTGGAGCTAGTATGATATCTGGTGCAATTAAAAACCTAAAAAAAGAATCTAAAGTAGTTACAGAATAATTTATAAGTAAATTTGTTATTTAATATATTAAGAGGTTGAATCAATGATTCAACCTCATTTTAACTTCTAATATATTAACTGGACAAAAGTAGTGCTTAAAGTAAATTATCATTTTGAATGGTATATAAACTATAGAAGTATCCTTTTTGATTTAATAAATTATAGAAGTTACCTATTTCGATAATTTTTCCATTTTTCATAACAATAATTTCATCATAATTAATTAAAATACTCTTGATCAACTTATGAGTGACTGTTATTAAAGTCAAATCGTTTAAGTTTAAAAGGGATTTCTCTAAGTTATAAGCTGTTTCATTATCTAGGGCAGAAGTAGATTCATCTAAAATCAGTATTTGCGTATTATTTATTAAAGCCCTTGCAATAGCAATTCTTTGCTTCTCACCACCTGATAATTTATTACCATTTTCACCAACTAAAGAATTAATTCCTTTGGGCAATCTATCAATCAATTTATTTAATCCAGACCTTTCGCAGGAGTTTATAATTTCATCATCAGTATGATTAGAATAAAGCCTTATGTTTTCTTTTATACTATCATCAAACATAAATACATTTTGCTGAATCATAGATATATTTTTATATAAGTCAGAACTATAAATATTTTTTAAATCATTATCATCAATAATTATTTTACCTTCATAATCACTATAATATCTCATAATAAGTTTTATCAAAGTACTTTTACCAGAGCCACTTTCACCAACAATAGCATACTTTTTATTCTTATTTATTTTTAAATTAATATTATATAAGGCTTTTCTTTCTTCATTATAAGAAAAATTAAGATTTTTAATTTCTATAGAACTTGTAAAATTATTTAACTTAGTATTTTCAAAACTATCTTTAGTATCTTCTAAAAGATTCTCTATTTTATCAGCGATAAGTGATACAGACCTAATTTGATTTATTAATGAAATACTTAATTTTACTGGACCGACAATATGAGTGCTTAGTTGAATAATTATTATAGCAGTACCAACAGTTATACTTTTTTTGTACATAAGATATCCACCAAGAAGAAGAACTCCTAGATAAATTGTAACGCTAAAGGATAAAGAAAATCCTCTTATTATCGCCTCTAAAACAGAGTAATTTTTCTTAGAAGTTTCCACGTTATTTGATGCAATATTAAAAATTTCATTTATTTTATTACTTATATTAAATCCCTTAATTACTTCAAAGCCAGAAAACAAATCTTTTGTAACAGAAGTCACCTGCTCTAAATTTTCAGAGTACTTATTTTTTTGAATAACTAATTTTTTTGATAAAGCATTTGGTATAATAAATCCTAAAACTCCAAAAATAGAAATGAAAATTACTATACTTGGACTAATTGAAAATAAGACGACTAATGAAATTGCAAAGGATATGATACATGATATAACTTGAAAAAGGTTATTAAAGAAGCTATCTTCAATAATTTTTATATCATTATATAAGATTGAAATATATTTCCCACTGTTATCTAAAGAAAAGTCTTTTATATCCTTATTTATGACTTTAGAAAAAATGTCTGTTCTTAAATAATTTACAGTATTTTTAATATAAGATGACATAACAACACCATCTATATATTCTGTTACAAACATAATTACTATTAAAGATATACTAGTTATAGTAATAGTTGCAAACTTACTACTGTCACCACTTGCAAATATATCTACTATAAATCCCATTAGAAAATCAAAGCAAATACTTGCTAGAGCAACTAAAGAGATGGTTATTATTCTACATAAAAATTGATATTTATACTTTAATGTATATTGCCACAAAGTATTCATATTACCTCCTTAAAATTTTAATATGATAAATTTAAATGCTTCAAGATTTATTATACATGTATTTTGTTGAATTAAGTGATAAAGATTTATTGAAGTGTTTAAATATATTAACTATAATGGATTTAGATATTTAAATTTACAAACAATAGATTTGTAAGAATTATTGTAAATATTGAAAAGGGGATAAAAAGTATGAACTTAAATAATAGATTAGATATAATTCAATCACAAAAGCTTGTTATGACAACTCAATTAAAACAATCCCTAGATATTTTAAATATGAGTAATTTAGAGTTAGAAGATGAAATAAAAAGAGAGTCAGAAGAAAATCCGGTCTTAGAAATAGAAAATAAGGGAGATATAGATTGGGAGGAATTTGCTAAAAATATTGATAATAAAAGTTACAATATAAAAAGTTATGACCTAGATAATGATTTTACTTTAGAAAATTTGGCAAGATATGAAAGTAATCTATATGATTATGTTAAAGAACAGTTATCATTTTTGAAATTAAGCAATAAAGAAAAAGAAGTTTGTGAGTATATTGTTGATTGTTTAGATAAGGATGGATACTTGGGAACTGATGAAAAATTCATACTTGATGAACTAAATATAGATAATAATTATTTTGAGGCGTGTTTAAAAAATATCCAGCAACTAGAACCTAGTGGAATAGGGTCAAGGAGTCTTAGTGAGTGCTTGTTAATTCAAATGAAGAACAAAAATATAAACGATGATATTTTAAAATCTATTATAATTGAAGATTTAAATTTAATAGGACAAAATAAAATAAAATTTATTAGCAAAAAATATGATATAAGCATTGAAGAGTGTGTAGAATATATTGAAAAGATTAAAGAATTTGATCCTAAGCCAGGAAGATTATGTAGCAATGAAAAAACAGTTTATATTCAACCTGATGTTACTGTAAGAAAAATTGATGGAGAATTTATTGTTTATATGAATGATAATACTAATTTTCATTTATGTATAAATAATTATTATAAAAGTGTGCTAAGTAACCCTGCATCAGATGAAAATGCTAAAGAGTTTATAAAAAATAAACTTAACCATGCTCTTAATCTTTTGAAAAACATAGAAACAAGAAAAAGCACTATTTTAAAAATAGCAGAAGTAATAGTAAGAGAGCAAAAAGAGTTCTTTATTGATGGAATTAAGCATATTAAGCCAATGAGATTAAAAGATATAGCCCTAGATCTTGGATATCATGAGTCAACTATTAGTAGAGGGATTAATAGTAAATATATGTTAACTCCTTTTGGCTTATTTGAGTTTAAATACTTTTTCAGCACTGCAATTCAAAGTGAAGAAGAAGAAGGTACATCAAGTACTAAAATTAAAAATATGATAAAAGAATTTATAAATAAAGAAAACAAATTAAAGCCTTTAAGTGATGATAAAATATGTAAATTATTGAAAACTGAAGGAATAACAGTAGCTAGGAGAACAGTGGCAAAATATAGAGAAGAAATGAATATACTATCTTCTTCTAAAAGAAAGCAATTTGTTAAATAGACAAATAGGAGGCAATATATGAAGGAATTAATGGACTTATTTATTGCATTTGCAAGAGTGGGGGTACTAACATTTGGAGGTGGATATGCCATGCTTCCAATTTTACAAAGAGAAATTGTTGAAAAAAATGACTGGGCGACTGACAAAGAACTTATGGATTACTATGCCATAGGACAGTGTACTCCAGGCGTAATAGCTGTAAATACAGCAACATTTATAGGACAGAAGAAAAAAGGTATAGTAGGAGGTATCATGGCAACGTTAGGTGTTGTAATGCCCTCTCTTATCATAATAACAGCAATCGCAGCTTTTATAAGTAATTTTTCTGACTTAGCAATAGTAAAAAATGCATTTGCTGGAGTTAGAGTATGCGTTTGTGTACTTATATTTAATGCTGTAGTTAAGCTATGGAAAAGTTCTGTAGTTGATAAGGCAACTCTTATTATTTTTACTGGTGTATTTTTAGGTTCTGTATTTACAGACTTATCACCAATATTATTTGTGGTTATTACTGCTGTAGCAGGTATAATAGTGAAAAATATGGAGGTGAAGCATTAATGATTTATCTTCAGTTATTTTTCGAATTTTTTAAGACTGGATTATTTGCAGTAGGAGGAGGAATGGCAACACTTCCTTTTCTTTATGATATGGCAGACAAAACAGGATGGTTTACATCAGGTCAACTTGCAGATATGATAGCAGTTTCAGAATCAACGCCAGGACCAATAGGTGTAAATATGGCTACATATGTAGGATTTACAACAGCAGGAATAGGAGGAGCTATAATAGCAACTTTAGGACTTGTAACACCATCTATTATAATTATTATAATAATATCTTATTTCTTAAAATCCTTTAGAGAAAATAAATATGTAGATGCAGCATTTTATGGTCTTCGCCCAGCTTCTACAGGACTTATTGCAGCGGCGGGTATGACTGTGGTTACAATAACATTACTTCAAATGGATTTATTTAAAAGTAGTGGGGAAATACTAGACTTACTTAACTGGAAATCTTTGATCTTAGCAATAATAATTTATGTTCTATCAAATAATGTAAAGCAAACTAAAAAACTTCACCCAGTATTCTTTATAGTAGGATCGGCTATAGTAGGAATAATATTTGGGTTTGCAGGTGTATAAAAGAAGTACAAGGAGCAATAAAAATTATTGCTCCTTTAATAATACCTTAAATCTTTAAAAATAATTTTAATTTTTAAAGAATGGGTATAATATTTTTAAGCATAAGAGAATGAGTAAATAGGAGAATAAAATGAAATATAATAATATGATAAAAGCTAAATTTATAGAAAGACCTAATAGATTTGTAGCTTATTGTGATGTAAATGGGGAAGTTGAAAAAACTCATGTGAAAAATACAGGCAAATGTAAAGAGCTATTAGTACCTGGGTACGAAGTATATTTAGAAGAAAGTAATAATCCTGCTAGAACAACAAAATATTCCTTAATAGCAGTTAAAAAAGGTGATAGACTAATAAATATGGACTCTCAAGTTACAAATAAAATGGTTTATGAAGCATTAGAAGATAAGTCATTAATATTACCAGGATTTAATGAAGAAATCACTTTAATAAAACCAGAAAAAACATACGGTAATTCTAGATTTGATGTTTATGTAGAAGGTAAATCTAAAAAAGCATTTATAGAAGTTAAGGGATGCACCCTAGAAATAGATGGGGTAGTAAAATTTCCAGATGCAAAAACAGAAAGAGGAGTAAAGCATGTGAAAGAGCTAATAAAAGCTAAAGAAGAAGGCTATTTAGCGTACATAATTCTTATTATTCAAATGGAAGATGTACTTTATTTTACTCCTAATGTAGATATGCACAAAGAATTTGGGGATGCACTTAAGGAGGCAAATGAAAAAGGAGTCAAAGTTCTAGCTTACGATTCAAAAGTAGAAATTGACAATATAACACTTAATAACCCTGTAAAAGTAATATTATAAAAAAGAAGTTAATTCTACTAAAATAAATGGAAATTACAACAATATAATTGATAAATTTACTAAATAAAGTTAAGATACTATTGTAAAGCAAAATATTTTGAAAATAATTGAAAAATACTGATAAAATATTGTATAAATCTGTAAGTATTTGAAATTTTAATGGTATAATATAAAAAAGTAAGATTATTAGGTGAAAGGATGTAGAACAATGACTAAAGAATTATCTATGCAAGAGCTGCTAGACCAACAAGAACAGCTACTTAGTTCAATAAAAGTTGGAGAGACTATAGCGGGAACTATAACTAAAATAAATAATGATGAAGTAACTGTAGGACTTAATATAGGTTTTGACGGAGTAATCCCAGTAAGTGAATTAAACTTACAAAAAAATCAAGAGGTATCTGATGTATATAAAGTTGGAGATGAAATATCTGCTGTTATAACTAAAGTATCAGAAAAAGACTGCACATTAAAACTATCTAAATTAAGATTAGATATGGTAGCTGATAAAAAAGAATTAGAAAATGCACATGCTGAACACAAAATATTAACTGTAAATGTAGTAAAAACTATACAAAGAGGGGTATTTGCTACCTACAAATCAGTTGAATTATTCATACCAATATCTCAATTAAATACTAAGTTTGTAAGTGATACAAAAGAATATCAAGATGCTAATTTAGAAGTTTATATAATAGAATTCAATGAAAAAGCCAATAAGATAGTAGGTTCACATAGAGAAGTATTACAAGAGCGTTTAGACCAAGAAAGAAAAGCTAGAAAAGAAAGAATTCAAGCTGAAAGAGAAGAACAAAGACAAAAAGCAAGAGAAGAAAGAGAAGCTGAAAAAGCTAGAGTTAAAGCAGAGAAAGAAGCTTTAGTAGATTCTTTAGAAGTTGGACAAAAAAGACACGGAAAAGTAACTAACATAGTAAGTTACGGAGCTTTCATCGATTTAGGTGGGGTTGAAGGTTTAGCTCACATAAATAATTTATCTTGGAAAAGAGTAGAATCTGTAGAAGATATGCTACAAGTAGGACAAGAAGTTGATGTTTATGTATTAGATGTAAACAAAGAAACAGCTAGAATAGGATTAGCATTAAAAGACATAAATAACGATCCATGGGATTTAATATCTAAGGAAGTAAATGTTGATGATATAATAACTGGTAAAGTTGTTAGAATAATAGACAAAGGTGCTTTTGTTGAAATAAAAGAAGGTGTAGAAGCATACTTACCAATATCTCACTTAAAAGAAGAAAGAGTTGCTAACGTAAGTAGTGTTGTAAATCCTGGAGATGAAATAACAGTTAGAGTATTAACTTTCGATCCATCTCATAAGAGAATGTCTGTATCTATAAAAGATGTTAATAAAGAGCCAGAAGAAGATTACAGTGAATTCCTAAATAAAGAAGAAGATTTAGGGTCAACTATAGGTGATTTATTAAAAGGAAAGTTAGATAATAAATAATAATAAATACACTTAAGCCATATTGCAAAAGCTATATGGCTTTTAACATATGATAAATTCTGCAATAAAGGAGAAGACGTAAATGAAGGGTATAATTGATTTACACACTCATGCTCTATCTAGTGGGCATGCATACAGTACAGTAAAAGAAAACATAGAATATGCTAAAATTAATGGATTAAAATACTATGGCTTATCTGACCATGGTATAAATATGCCAGGAGGACCGCATCTATTTTATTTTCAAAATTTAAAGGTATTACCTAAGGAAGTAGATGGCGTTAGAATTCTTAAAGGAATGGAAGCTAATGTTATAGATTATGATGGAAATATTGATGTGGAAATTGATAAATATATAAAAGGATTAGATTATATAATAGCAAGTCTTCACACAGTATGTTTGGAGCCTGGAACAAAAGAAGAAAATACTAGAGCAACATTAAATGCGATGGATCATGAATTAGTAAAAGTTATAGGTCATCCAGATGATGGAAGATATTTATTGGACTATGAAGTCATTGTTAAAAAGGCAAAGGAAAAGAATATATTATTAGAGGTTAATAATTCATCATTAAACCAAGGTTCATTTAGACCAAATGCCCGTGAAAATTATATAGAGTTACTTAATTTGTGCAAAGAACATAAGGTAAGAATTATTTTAGGAAGCGATGCGCATATTTGTTATCAAGTTGGTATTTTTGATAATGCAGAAAAGCTACTTGAAGAGGTTGATTTTCCAAAAGAATTAGTTATCAATTATCATGAAGATGAGATATTAGAATTTTTTCAATTATAAAATTTAAATTTGAATTTTAACTAAAGCCATACTATAAATTAGTATGGCTTTTATTTTGCAAATTTAATATGTAAATAAAAGTAAAAAAATACAAAACAATACAAAAAATAGTCGAAAAAATGTTATAATATAAAGTGATTTTGATAATTAATATTATGAGGGAGTTATGGAATGAATCAAAAGAAAGTATATAGTACGATTGGAGTTATACTTTTATTTGGTGGTTTTTTATTATTTTGTGGGGTAAAAAATTTTACACAAGCTAAAGAGTTATCTGCCAAAAAACAAGTATCAAAAAGTAATGCACTTGATTATAGTGGTGAAAAGGATACTAACAAGGAGTTTAAAAATATACAAGACTTAGTATATAAGAATAAAAATGGAATAGCAAAATTAGTAAATAAAGAAAATAGATTAAAATCAAGCTATGAACCTAATGACTTGGTTATTCCTGATGTTAAGACTACAAAGTTTGATATTTATATAAGTAAAACTGCTTCCAATAGTTTGGAAAAAATGTTTAAAGCTGCAAAAGAAAAAGGAGTATATCTTTATTTAATAAGTGGCTATAGATCTAGTAGTTACCAAAAAAAGATATATTCAGATTCTTTAATACATAATGGAAAAGAGTATACAGAACAGTATTTATCAAAAGCTAATTATAGTGAGCATCAAACGGGTTTAGCAGTAGATGTTTCTTCAAAATCAATAGCATATCAACTAATACCAGAATTTGAAACAACAAAAGAAGGTAAATGGTTAGAAAAAAATGCACATAACTATGGGTTTATATTAAGGTATAAAAAGGATAGAGAAGAAAATACAGGTTACGGTTTTGAACCATGGCATTTTAGATATGTAGGAAATGATATAGCAAAATATATTTATGATAATGATTTAATACTTGAAGATTTGTATAAATAATTTTAAACATCTAATTAAAAAGCATCTAAATAAAAAGATGCTTTTTAATTTAAATTAAATTTTAATTTTTACTTTCTACTATAAATCCTGTACTTGTCCTAGGAGCAAATCCTCCATGTAGATGCTTTTTATTTTTAAGTATAAACTTAATAAAAAAGAACATACCTACTATAAATAATACTGAGCCAAAGGATAAAGAAACCATAGCATCTGTATTGTTTAATGGAGCAGTATTAGTGGTTGAATGAATATTTAGCTGCGGTAAAAATGCAATTAAATTGTTAAAAAAATGAACAGTCATTGGAATTAGTATATTTTTGTATTTTATGTATAAAATACAGCAAGCAATACCAAAAATAAAAGCACCAATGACAGCTAATTCAATATGTAAAAGTCCAAATACCAAAGATGAAATGGCCATTCCTATGCAGATATTAAACTTTCTGCTAATTCTTTTGAATATAATGGCCCTAAAAAATAATTCTTCCATAATAGGAGCACCAATAACAGTGATTATCATGGATATAAATAAACCACTATAAGTAGAAACTGTTGATACAGAAGACTCAGATAGAAGTTTATTTAACATATTTGGAAAAGCAAAATAAACAATGCCAATTGATAATAAACTAATCCCCATGGAAAGGCAGAGTTGAGTAGCTACAACGCTACCAAGTTCTTTTACACTTATTTTTTTAAAATAATCTTTAACCATTAATAGCAATTTATTTTTATTAACTCTAAATTTGTATAAAAGTACAAGTATAAATAAACTTGTAGATATTAAAGATAATAAATTATCATTATCTATTAAATTAATATCATTAGTAAAGTAAATAATAAAAGCTCCTAAAATTACAATGATCATAGTGAAAATATACCAAAATACGGCTGGTATAATCTTAACTTCGTTAAATTCTTTTGTAAAATCTAACATATTGTTCCTCCTAATATTTATATAATAATAATTCATAATAAATTCATACTAACACTATATAATTATTTATTATAAAAAATGTGAAAAATACACAAAATCAATATAAACATAAAAATATAGTATCAGAAACATTGACAAAATACCTTATTAATTTTACTATCTTATATAAGTCATTTTATAGCTTTATAACATTATATTTAATGTTTAAGACATATATGATGGGTATATATAGTAATAAATACAGAATAATTATTTAGGAGATATCTTATGAAAGAGAAAAAACCTCAAAAAAAATCATGGTTATATTATTATGGGATAATACTTCTTTTACTAGTAGTGCTTAATTCTTTTATATTTCCATCGCTATATAATATGAGCGGGCAAGTGGAAGAAGTGGACTACGGAAAATTCCTTACAATGGTGGATGAAGGAAAAGTAAACCAAGTAGATATTGAAGGTTCAAAACAAATAACTTTCAAAACAAAAGCAGATAAAGATAAAGTTTATATAACTGGGCAAGTAAATGACTCTGACTTAGTTGAACGTTTATATAAAGCAAAAGTTAAATTTGGTAAAAGCATACCAAAAGAAGACTCACCAATTGTAGAGTTTATTCTTTACTGGGTGTTACCAACAATCTTAATGATTGCCTTATTAAACTTCATGATGAAAAAAATGACAGGTAGAATTGGTGGAAGAGGCGGCCCTATGCAGTTTGGCAAAAGTAATGCCAAAATATATGTAGAAGCGCAAACAGGAAAGACTTTTGAAGATGTGGCAGGACAAGACGAAGCAAAAGAATCATTAACTGAAATAGTTGACTTCCTACACAATCCTAAAAAGTACGAAGAAATAGGTGCCTCAATGCCAAAAGGTGCACTACTTGTAGGACCTCCAGGTACAGGTAAAACATTACTTGCAAAAGCAGTTGCAGGAGAAGCAAAAGTACCATTCTTCTCAATCTCAGGATCAGAGTTTGTGGAAATGTTTGTTGGTATGGGTGCTGCAAAAGTAAGAGATTTATTTAAACAAGCTCAAGAAAAAGCTCCATGTATAGTATTTATAGATGAAATAGACACTATAGGTAAAAAGCGTGATGGTGGCGGAATGGGTGGTAATGATGAGAGAGAACAAACTCTTAACCAACTATTAACTGAAATGGATGGATTTGATGGTAAGAAAGGTGTTGTAATACTTGCAGCGACTAATAGACCAGAATCCCTAGACAAAGCTTTACTTAGACCAGGTCGTTTTGACAGAAGAGTACCAGTAGAACTTCCAGACTTAAAAGGTCGTGAAGATATACTAAAAGTTCATGCTAAGAGCGTTAAAATGGACGAAGATGTTGATTTTAATGGAATAGCAAGAGCAACTGCTGGAGCTAGTGGCGCAGAACTTGCAAATATAGTAAACGAAGCAGCACTTAGGGCTGTTAGACTTGGAAGACACAAAGCCACTCAAGCAGACTTAGAAGAATCAGTAGAAGTAATAATAGCAGGGTACCAAAGAAAAGCAGCTGTAATTTCTCCAAGAGAAAAGAAAATAGTAGCTTATCACGAAATAGGCCACGCATTAGTTGCAGCTAAGCAAACAGAATCTGCACCAGTGCATAAGATTACGATTATCCCTCGTACATCTGGGGCATTAGGATACACTATGCAGGTTGAAGAAGGCGAAAGAGTACTTATGTCTAAGGAAGAAGCCTTCAACAAAATAGCAACATTTACAGGCGGTCGTGCTGCAGAAGAAATAATATTCAATTCTTTCACAACAGGTGCGTCTAATGATATAGAACAAGCAACAAGAATAGCAAGAGCTATGGTTACTCGTTACGGTATGAGTGAGGAGTTCGATATGATGGCTCTTGAAACAATAAACAATCAATATTTAGGTGGAGATGCATCACTTATGTGTTCACCAGAAGCATCTGCTAAGATTGATAAAGAAGTATTAAGTATAATAAAATCTGCTCATGATAAAGCTAAAAAAATACTTGAAGAAAATATTGATAAACTACACGAACTTTCAGACTTCTTATTAGAAAAAGAAACTATCACAGGTGAAGAGTTTATGGAAATCCTAAATGGAAAATCTGTGGCAGAGGTTAAAGAAGAGCATGATGCTAAAGAAGCAGCTAAAAAAGAAGCAGAAAGAGTTGAACTTGAAGCAATAAAAGAGAAAGAAAAAAGAGTACAAGAACAACAAAAACGTATAGAAGAAGAGCTTGAAAGAGTAGACAAAACTACTGAAGTAGATAATGCTAAGACTACCCAGGATGAAGAGAAGTAGATTTAAATACTAGTAAAATTTTTAGCACCAATGTAAAAGTTGGTGCTTTTTTATGTCCAAATATATTCAATGAATGTGATTTAAATATTCATAGGATATATTTGGAATATTAGCATTATTTATATAAAAATAGATAAAATCATACAAAATATGGTTATTTTTCTTCAATAGAGGTACAATCTATTTATAGGAAATAATAGATAATTAAAATTTGAAAAAAATATAATATATATTTTTATGGAGGACGTCATAATGAATAAATTAAAAGATTTAAAATTAAAAAATCAACTTATAATATCTACATATATAATGATTTTTCTTTTATTTATACTAAAACCAGCATTAATACCAAATTTATTTAGTAAGCTTACAATAGCATTTAAACCCTTTATAATAGGTGGCGTAATTGCTTTTTTGATAAATTTGCCAATGAAACTTATAGAAGAAAAAATTGTTAAACCTTTATGTAAAAATAATAGAAAGTTATCAAAGTTTTCAAGAGCTATATCTTTAGTATCTACACTTGTAATAGTGATAGTTTTAATGTGGGTATTTATTAGTTACATAGTACCTCATTTAGCGGATAGTTTAAGCACTTTAACTAATGGTATACCTAGCTATATAAGTAGTTTGCAAAATGAAATAATGAGTAAAATAAATGACT
Source organism: Terrisporobacter glycolicus ATCC 14880 = DSM 1288 (assembly GCF_036812735.1). NCBI lineage: Bacteria > Bacillati > Bacillota > Clostridia > Peptostreptococcales > Peptostreptococcaceae > Terrisporobacter > Terrisporobacter glycolicus. Next base: position 764,238 of record NZ_CP117523.1, read on the forward strand.
TAGAAATGTTAAAAAATACATCTTTTGACATACAGTCTATGATACAAAAATTCTTAACTTTTGTTCAGAATTTTATTAATATGTTTATTTCTAATATATTCAATTTCACTATAGGAATAACAAACTTCTTTATGAATTTATTCTTGGGAATAATAATATCCATATATATTTTACTTAGTAAAGAAAAGCTAATTTTACAATTTAAAAAGCTTATATATGCTTTTTTAAATGAAAAAAAATGTAAAAGAATAATGTATATTTTAAATTTAACAAATAATAAATTTTCTAAATTTATATTAGGGCAATCAATGGATGGATTAATACTAGGAACTGCATTCTTTATAGTGTTTTACTTAGTTAAAATACCTTTTGCCCTATTAATAAGCATAATGATACCTATTTTAAATTTTATTCCTATATTTGGTACTTATGTAGGGATTGCTATATCTGCATTTATAATTTTGATGGTAAAACCAACATCAGTTTTATTGTTTTTAGTTTTAGTATTTACAATTCAACAATTAGATGGAAAATTTGTGTATCCTTTTGTAGTAGGAAATTCTTTAGGGCTTTCTCCTTTATGGATATTGCTAGCTATTGTTGTAGGAGGAAATTTATTTGGTGTAATGGGTATGATACTTGGAATGCCTCTTACTAGCGTAGTTTATGAGTTATCATCAAAAGCGATAAATGAAAGAATCAAGAATAAAAATATTATATTTAATAAGATTGAATAAATATAAATATATATACAAAATGAATTTTTTTATTGACAAATATTATCAAAATGCATAGTATAAATATTAATCAAAATAATATAATCATAAAATTAAAAAAGGAAATATAATAATTTATAATATTATTTTTAAAAATATGGTTATAATAATAATTAATTTATTTTAATAATTAAGAAAGGAGGTAAAATTATGAGTAAAAAGCTATTCATACCAGGACCAATAGATGTAAATGAAGATGTTTTAGCACAAATGGCAAAGCAAGTTATAAGCCATAGAGGAAGTGAAGCATCAGTTTTACAAGAAGCTATAACACAAAAACTTCAAGATTTATTCTATACAAAAAATAATGTCTTGTTATCAACATCCTCCGGTAGCGGCCTAATGGAAGGCTCCATTCGCTCCTGTACTTTAAAGAGAGCAGCAGTACTATCCTGTGGTTCATTTGGTGACAGATGGTATAAAATGGGCGTATTAAATGGTGTTCCAGCGGATTTATTTAAAGTCGAATTAGGAAAAGCTATTGAACCAGAAATGGTTGATAAGGTATTATCTACGAATAAATATGATACAGTCATGGTAACTCATAATGAGACCTCAAGTGGAATTGCTAATCCAATAAAAGAAATTGGAGAAGTAATTAAAAAATACGATGATGTTGTTTATTGTGTAGATGCTGTTAGTTCAGCAGGTGGTATGAAAATTGAAGTAGATGATTCTAACATAGATATTTGTTTAACTTCAGTTCAAAAAGCTTTGGGCTTGCCACCAGGAATGTCTCTTTGTACTTTATCAGAAAAGGCAAAGAAGAGAGCAGAAAAAGTACCTAATCGGGGTTATTATTTTGATTTACTCGCTATCTATGAGTACATCCAAAATAAAAATTATCAATACCCTTCAACACCTTCCCTTTCGCATATGTTCGCTTTAAATTTCCAACTGAAAAAAATCTTAAATGAAGGCCTAGATAATAGATTTAATCGTCATGAAGAAATGGCAAATCTAGTTAGAAACTGGGCACAGGAACACTTCCAAATTTTTACCGATGTAAATTATTTGTCTAATACCCTTACCGTTATCAAGAATACACAAGGAATCAGTGTATCAAATCTCAATAAAAAATTACAGGAAAGAGGCTTTTTAATAGCCAATGGATATGGAGACCTTAAGGAGAAAACATTTAGAATTTCTCACATGGGCGATTATACAGTAAAAGATGTAAATGAATTATTAATTAATATTAATGAAATTTTAGGATTTTAATATTAGAAAATTTAATTTGCGTCATTTGTTGTACCAAGTTTTAATTTAAGAATTTTAGTTTGAATATTAAGAAAGTTCTTGATATTCATATTAGATAGAAATTATAAGGGTAAAAACTGGAGGTAAATACTATGTGTAAGATATTAGTAACAGATGGAATGAACAGAAATGCTGTTAATAACTTGAGAAAGTTTAATATAGATGTTGAACATAAATTTTACGATGGGATGGAACTTGGGGAAAAATTAAAAGATAAAGAGGTACTAGTTATTCGTTCAAAAAATGTAATAACAAAAGAAATTATCGATAAAGCATGTGAAGGAAACACTCTAAAATTAATAATTAGAAGCGGTGTAGGCCTTGATAATATAGATGTTGAATATGCAAATAAAAAGGGAATCAAAGTTTTCAATACGCCTAATGCTAGCACAAGATCTGTTGCAGAACTTACAATAGGTCAAATAATAACTTTATCAAGATTTATAAATATTTCAAATATAACTATGAGACATGGGCAGTGGAACAAAACAAAATATGTTGGCACAGAGATATTTGGGAAAACTCTTGGAATTATAGGTCTTGGAAGAATAGGAAAAACTGTTGCCAAAATGGCTCATGATTTAGGAATGAATATAATTTATTACGATATACTTGGGGAGATGAACTCTTGTGAAGATTATACTTTCTGCAATTTTGAAGAAGTATTAAAAAATGCAGATTTTTTAACTATTCATATTCCTTTAGAAAGAAATCAAGGATATTTAATAGGCAGAAAAGAGTTCAATATGATGAAAGATAGAGTTTACTTTATAAATCATGCTAGAGGTGGACTAGTTTGTGAAAAAGCTTTAATAGAAGCATTAGACAATGGAAAAGTTGAAGCTACTGCTTTGGATGTTTATGAAGAAGAACCAAAGGTTAACTTAGAACTAGTTAATCATCCAATGGTTTCTCCAACGCCACACCTTGGGGCTTCAACAGTAGAAGCACAAGAGAGAATAGGTAAGGAAATAGTAAAAATAATATATAATTTTTTAGTAGAAGAAGAAATAATTGATGATATGAAAATTGCACTATAAGAATAAATATAAATTAACAAATAAATTTTAGAGAAGAAAATTTGGGGGAGGAATAACAATGGCAAATATAAAACCTTTTAAAGCGGTAAGACCTGCAAATGAATATGTAAATATGGTGGCAGAACTACCTTATGACGTGATGAATAGAGAAGAAGCAAAGAAAATAGCAAAGGATAATAAGTATTCTTATTTACACATAGATAGAGCAGAAATAGACTTAGATGATAATATAAATGAGAGCGATGAACAAGTATATATAAAAGCTAAAGAAAATTTAGATACGTTTATGAAGAAAAATGTATTTGTAAGAGATAATCAAGATGCAATTTACATTTATAGAGAAATAGTAAATGATAGAGCACAAACTGGTATAGTAGCTTGCGTGGCAATTGATGACAATATAAATGGAATAGTAAAAAAACATGAATATACCAAGCCGGACAAAGAATTAGATAGAACTAATCATATAAAATACTGTAATGCAAATACAGGAACTGTACTTTTAACTTATAAAAACCAGGAAGAAATAGAAAAAATAATAGATTATTATGTTTATTTTATGACACCAATATATGATTTTAAAACAGATGATGATGTTATTCATACTATCTGGAAAGTAGAAAAGGAAAGAGATATTAATGATCTAGTAAATGAATTTGCTAAGGTAGAAAATCTTTATATAGCTGATGGTCATCATAGGTGTGCAGCAGCAGAAAATATAGCTTTAGAAGAAAGAAGAAAAAATCCAAATTATACTGGAGAAGAAGAATTTAATTACTATACAGCAATGATAGCTCCACATACTGATTTAAAACTAATGGATTATAATAGGGTTATAAAAGATTTAAATGGTTTTACTGAAGATGAATTTTTAAATAAAATAAAAGAAAAATTTATTATTAAGGAAGCAAAAAAAAACTATAAGCCAACGTGTAAGGGAAAAGTTGGAATGTATTTAAATAATAAATGGTATGAAATAGAATTTGGTAAAGAATATTTACAAGATAGAGATGTAGTTGAAACTTTAGATATTTCTATTTTACAAAATCATATATTAGATAAAATTTTAGGTATCAAAAATCCTAGAACTGATGAAAGAATAGATTTTATTGGTGGAATAAGAGGAGCAAAAGAAATAGAAAGAAGAGTAGACGATGATATGAAAGTTGGTTTTTTAATGTATCCAACTAATATAGATGAATTAATTTTAGTTGCAGATGAGAATAAAATTATGCCAGCTAAATCTACTTGGTTTGAACCAAAGGTAAGGTGTGGACTTTTCTTACATGAATTAAATTAATATAAAATTTAATAAAAAAAGCCAGAAGTATAGTTACTTCTGGCTTTTTTGTTATAGAAAGTCATATTATATACATTTTAAAATGATTTAGAAGATAAAAAATATTTAATAATAGAATAAAATTTTAGTTGCTAAAATCAAAAAGTCAAGCTACCATTAAATTACAAAGTACTTCATATAATAAGGTAGTATATATAGGGAGGTTAATGAGTTTGTGAATTTAAATAAAGAATTACTAAAAGGTCATATTGACACTTTAATTTTATCAATACTAAACCAAGAAGATTCTTATGGATATGAAATTGCCAAAATAGTCAAGGATGAGACCACATTTGAATTGAAAGAAAGTACCATGTATGTTTCATTAAAAAGGTTAGAATCTAAAGGATTGATAAAGTCTTATTGGGGTGACAATCAAGATTCAGGAGGCAGAAGAAAGTATTACAATATAACAGAAGATGGAAAGGAAGACTTGGATCTAAAAGTTGAAGAGTGGAATTTTATACAAGAAGTTATGAATAAATTTTTAAATAAGGGGAAATAAATTATGAAAATCATAGAGGGATATTTAGATAGATTGTATAAAAATGATGATAGTAAAGATGCAAAAGAAATAAAGGAAGAGATAAAAGAGCATTTGATAACTTCTGTCAAAGAGTATCTTAATCAAGGTTATTCAGAAAATGAAGCACAAAATAAAGCAATTGAACAATTTGATGGGGGAAACGATGAAGAAGCGTCTGTTGAACTACGCTCTATATATACAAAGAAAATAGATGTAAAAAAAGAAAGAGTAAAGAAATTAGCAAGTTTAAGATTAAAGATACTTAATGCTTTTGGCTGGTTTTTTGGCGCAGCATGTTTAGTTGCTTATAACAGTTTTTATAAAAAGGTTCCTACTTGGTTAGTAGTAGTATTAACCGTATTAATAAGTATAGTAATTATTTTGAGTGTTATAATTGTTATTTTAAAGAAAATGATGGAAGAATAATTAATAGCTGGATGCTAGATAAAATTTCATGGGGGGATATATATGAATGACAAATCATCACTAAAAGAAAGTATAGATAGTGTAGAAGAATTAAATTTAAATAAAAAAATGAAGTTATTTAAGGATACTAAATGGATATCATTTGGAACTTATATAATGACTGTTGAGTGTTTTGTTTCTCATAAAGGTGTGGTAAGCTATGTGCCTATGATAAATATAATGAATTATGAAGAGACTAGCACAGTTAAGGCATCATATAATGGAGAAAGTTATTATATGGAAAATAAAGAATTATGTAAGAATGTATCCATAGGTGATAAGATAATAGTTACTATTAAATATTCTTATGATAAAGATGACAATCTAATATACACGAATGTTCACCATAGCCATCCTTATCCGCTAACTGATATTTAAATATACAGAAAGTTTAACAGATTATGAATATAAACAAGCACTTAATTTAAAAAATATTGTATAAAAAAGCCTCCTATAAAATATGTTAATATTTTTATAGAAGGCCTTTAGAATATCTATTCTATTAAATCACTTTCATCAGTGGAAGTAGCAAACTCTACTGATGAAACTTTTTTACTTCTAAATGGTTCTAAGAAACTTTCTTTATTAAACATAAATAATCCAGTTAAAATAATGATGCCACCTAAAAGTGTAGCTTTATCAGGAACTTCACCCATCATTATAAATCCTAAAATTGTAGTCAAAAATGGTGTGACAAACATATAATTGCTTACATAAGTAGTTTTTTCTGCTATGGAAATAGCTTTTGCCCAGGCAATATATGCAAGAGCAGAAGAAAATATTCCAAGAATTAAAACATATATTATATGTTCAATTGGAGCACGCAAAGTAGGTTCTATAGATGAAGGTAAGAAAAAGCATAAAAATAAAGTTCCAATAAAAATACTATAAGTACTAGCTTCTAAAGCTGTATATTTCTTTGTTAATTTCCTTTGTAGTAAATTATAAGTAGCTAGACAAAGTGCAGCTAGTAATAACCAAAAGACACCTTCATTAATAGATAAGGTACCGTTCATTAAGGTTAATACTAAGATTCCTATAAATTCAATTCCTATGGCACACCATTGATACATTTTCAGTTTTTCCTTATAAAAGAATGATGCTAAAAAGGCTGTAAATACAGGTACCATGGCGATTACAATACTAGCAGTGGCGGAAGTTACAAGTCCTGTACCTTTTGTAAATAGAATTACATAGATAAAAAATCCAATACAGCCAGAAAGTATATAGGTAAGGAAATCTTCCTTCTTAGGCTTATTAATTTTCATAAAATAAATAATTACAACTAAAGTTAATGATGCTGATAAATATCTTAGAAAACTTAAAGTATATACATCAAAGTATTGAAGGGCTAGCCTAGTAAAAACAAATGCCATTGCCCAAAATATTATTGTTATAAGTGCATAAAAATGATAGTTTTTTTTCATAATATTTTCCCTCCCATAATTTTATTTCCAATTATCAAAATATACTAATAAGTGAATTATAACAGTTGCAAGCATCTTATAGCAACGTAAAATAAATGATAATTGAGATGAATTGGTGTATAATTTAAGTAGGATATAAAACTGTAAAAGAGTAATATAATTGGGGGGATAATATGGTTCAAACTATAATAAGAGTGGGAAGTCTTGTTTTATTATTTTTAATAGTAACTAATATTTGGGCGCAAAAAAGAGCGAGAGATGAAGAACAAAATAAAAATAGCAAAAAGAAATAGTAATTAGACATTAGAGCATCTTTGAATAAGGTGCTTTTTTAGATGTATAGTTAACAGTATGCAAGTAATTTTAATAGGAAAAGGGGAGTTCTATGAAGGATTTAATTAAGAAATATATAGTAAACTATGTGAGAGAATATGAGAAGAGAGATGATATAAGTACAACTTGGAGAGAGCCTTTAGTTGGCTTTGCCGATGCTAATCATAAAGATATTTTTCGCATAAGAGAGTGTACTTTTGAAGAACATTTAATGCCTAGAGATATATTAGAAGATCCAACTATTATTATTGCTTACTTTGTTCCTTTTACTAAAGATATAGCTCAGTCTAATATTGATGGGGAGTTAGCATCAGAGAAATGGATATTAACTTATCAAGAAACTAATAAAATGTTTATTAAATTAAATGATTATCTTATTAAAATAATAGAAAAAATGGGATATAATGCAGCGATATGTAAAGTAGCTAGTGATTTTAAAACAGATATATTAAAAAGCAAATGGTCTCATAGACATATGGCAAAGATAGCGGGCCTTGGAACTTTTGGCATTAATAATATGTTGATAACTAAAGAAGGATGCTGTGGAAGATATTTTACTATCGTTACAAACTTACCAGTAAGTCCAGATAAGCCATTAGAAGAAGAAAAATGTTTGTATAAAAGAAACAAAAGCTGTTTAGTATGTGTAAAGCGTTGCTTTAGTGGAGCATTAAATGAAAATAATTATGATAGATTTAAATGCTATGAAACTTGTATGAAAAGTTTTAATAAGTACGAAAATCTATATGGAAATAAAGACGCGGAAAAAGGTAAACCGAGAGGAGGAAGTCAGGTTTGTGGTAAATGTGTAGTAAATTTACCCTGTTCATTTAAACAACCTTAAATATAATTTTCTACGCGAAAAAGAGCTAAGCCGCCTTAGCTCTTTTTCTAGTACATTTTTTAGGGTTTTATTTTATCATCAATTGTGGGTTGATTACAAATTAATATTGAGGAGTATTATCTCCGCTTGCAACTCTTTCTTCCCAGAATGTAGCACCTTTTATTCCAAGAGGTGTAGGGTCAAAGGTTATATCATCTCTAGGAATTCCGAGTTTCATTTGTCTTTCATAATCTTTGAAACACTTAATAACTGTATTAGATAAAAGAACTATAGCAACTAAGTTTAGCCATGCCATAAGTCCTACACCTATATCACCCATTGCCCATGCAAGGCCTGCACTCTTCACACATCCAAATGCAGTCATAGCTAATAATACAAATCTTAATACATTAATTGCAACTTTACTACCTTGGCCTTTTTTAACTTTTTTAACTAAATAAGTTAAATTAACTTCTGCTATATAATAGTAAGCCATTAAAGTAGTAAATGCAAAGAAGAATAATGCTATGGCAACGAAGGCAGAACCAAACCCAGGAATTAAAGTATCTACAGCATTTTGAGTATAAGCTGGACCTATTTCTGGAATACCTAATTGAGGCATATTTTCAACTATTACTTTGCCTGAAGCTTCATAATAAGTGTTGTAGCAGCCAGTCATCATAATCATAAATCCAGTTGCAGAACAAACAAATAATGTATCAACGTAAACAGAAAAAGCTTGAACGAAACCTTGTTTTGCAGGGTGAGATACTTCAGCTGCTGAAGATGCTTGTGGTCCAGTACCTTGACCAGCTTCGTTTGAGTAAACGCTACGTTTTACACCCCAAGCTATTGTAGAACCGATTATACCACCAAAAGTTGCTTCTGCACCAAATGCTGACTTGAATATTAACACTATTATTCCAGGTAAATCAGCTATATTAACTGCGATAATGATAAGTGCCATAAAGATATATGCGCCGCCCATAAAAGGAACTATAAATTCTGCAGCAGAACCTATTCTTTTTATTCCACCAAAGATTATAAGAGCAAGAAATACAACTAATATAACAGCTGTAATATTAACATTAAGACCAAAAGCATTGTTTACAGATACTGCAATTGAGTTAGCTTGAACACCAGGAAGTAATATACCGATAGCTATAAGTGTAACTACTGCAAACGTTATCCCATAGATTTTAGAAAATGTAGTGCTTCCAAATCCCTTTTCTATATAGTAAGCAGGACCTCCACGATATTCACCCTCATGCTCTTCTTTGTATAATTGACCTAAAGTTGATTCAGCAAAAGCTGATCCTGCACCAAGGAATGCTGCAAGCCACATCCAAAATAATGCTCCAGGTCCACCCCAAGCTATAGCTGTGGCAACGCCGGCAATATTACCAGTTCCTATACGACCAGCAAGAGCTGTACAAAATCCTTGAAATGAAGATATACCTTGTTCTGATTTTTTACCTCCAAATAACAAAGCAACCATTTCTTTAATATTTCTAATCTGCGAGAATCTAGTTCTAATGCTAAAATAAATACCAACACCAAGACAAGTCCATACAAGTGCTACACTCCAAACTATAGAGTTAATACTATTGACTATGTTTTCCATAAAATTCCCTCCTTATAAAATAAAAAATTATATAAAAAGAATAATATATAAATATTTCTTTAGTAAATTATAATCTGTAAATACTATTTAATAGTGTTAAGAATGCGTTACTTGATGTTAAAGTAAGTTAACAAAAATATGCAAATTTAACATAAATAATTGTAACTAATTATGCTATAAAACTTAATTACTTTAAAAATATTACTATGTTTGTGATATAATAGTTAATCAGAGTTAATAATTAAAGATAAGTAAATAAAAATTTTGAGAGAAATGAACGAAGTGAATTTTAAATATAGATTGAGCAGGTGATAAAATGGAAAATAAATTTTTACCAATATGTAAAGAAGATATGATTGAAAGAGGATGGGATGAGTGTGACTTCGTACTTGTTACAGGAGACGCTTATGTTGACCATCACAGTTTTGGGACAGCCATTATATCAAGGGTGTTAGAGCATGCTGGATATAAAGTAGGAATAATTGCTCAACCTAACTGGAAGACAACAGAAGACTTTAGGAAGCTTGGAAAACCAAGACTAGGTTTCCTTGTTAATGGAGGAAACATGGATCCTATGGTAAACCATTATTCTGTTAGCAAAAGACAAAGGGACAAAGATCTTTATTCACCAGGTGGAGAAATGGGTCATAGACCAGATAGAGCTACAATAGTTTATTGTAATAGAATAAGAGAAGCATACGGAGATATTCCACTTGTAATAGGAGGAATAGAAGCATCACTAAGAAGATTTGCTCACTATGATTACTGGAGTGATCAAGTAAGAAAATCCATATTAGTAGATAGTGGGGCGGACTTATTAGTATACGGAATGAGTGAAAGACAAATAGTTAAAGTAGCAGATGCTATAAATGATGGATTTGATCCTAAATATATAAGCTTTATAGATGGAACTTGTTATATGGCAGATAGTTTAGATGAAGTATACGTAGATTATGTATTAACACCATCATTCGAAGAAATAAAAAAAGACAAAGTTAAATTTGCACAGGCTTTCAAAATACAAGAAGCAGAGCAGGATCCATTTAGAGGAAAGGCCATAGTTCAACCTCATGGAAATAAATTTATGGTTCAAAATAAACCAGAACCACCTTTAACCAGAGAAGAATTAGACGAAGTATATGCACTTCCATATACTAAAAACTATCATCCATCATATGAAGCAAAAGGTGGAATACCAGCTTTAAATGAAGTTAAATTTTCAATAGTAAGTTCTAGAGGATGTTTTGGAAGTTGTTCATTCTGTGCCATAACTTTCCATCAAGGTAGAGCTGTGCAAAGTAGAAGTCATGAATCTATACTAGAAGAAGCTAAGGAAATTACACATTTACCAGACTTCAAAGGATATATACATGACGTAGGTGGACCTACTGCAAACTTTAGACAAGAAGCTTGTAAAAAACAAATAACAGAAGGAAAAGGTGGATGCAAACATAGACAATGTCTTGACCCATCACCATGTAAAAATTTAAACGTAGACCACAATGACTATATAAGTCTTCTTAGAAAAGTTAGACAAGTACCGGGTGTAAAAAAAGCATTTGTGCGTTCAGGTATTAGATATGATTATGTAATGGCTGACAAAGATAATACATTTATGAGAGAATTAATAAAACATCATGTAAGTGGACAATTAAAAGTGGCTCCAGAGCACGTTGCGGAAGAAGTGCTTTATTATATGCAAAAACCAGCAGGAGAAACTTACGATAGGTTTAGACAAAAATTCTTTGCAATGAATGAACAAATTGGATTAAAACAATACTTAATACCATATTTAATGTCTTCGCATCCAGGTTCTACATTAAATAGTGCCATAGAGCTAGCGGAATATTTAAGAGATATTAAATATCAACCAGAACAAGTTCAAGATTTCTATCCAACACCAGGAACGCTATCAACAACAATGTTCTACACAGGATTAGATCCAAGAACTATGAAAGAAGTTTATGTACCAAAATCTAAAACTGAAAAAGCAATGCAAAGAGCTTTACTTCAATATTCTGCACCTAGAAACTATGACTTAGTTCATAGGGCTTTAGTTGAAGCTGGTAGAGAAGATTTAATAGGATTTGGGCCAAGATGTTTAATCAAACCTAAAGAAGCTAGAGGCGCATTAAATAGACAATTTGACAAAAATAAGAAGAATAAATCTAATGATAGAAACTCTAAAGGTGGAAGAAATAGTAAAAGTAATTCAAGAGATAATAGAAACAATAACTCAAAAGATAAAAAGAGAACTAAGAGATAGCATCTAATTTATATAAAGAACTATTTTACAAAAACACTGTAATATAGTTCTTTTTTTATTATTGGAAGATGTATTTGAAATATATAATTCTAAATGTAAGTTTTTATGAATTATATTAACAGATGAAGATAAAGTTTTAATTATTTATTATTTTGATGTCGATAATATGATATTGAAAGATAAAACAAAATGTAAAGGGGAAGATTTAATTGAATATAGTGAAGAAATTAGAGTAGGAGATGCTATTGATGAATTTATACACTCTACATTTGACAAAACAATGTATTATATAAATTAAAAATCAACAAAATAATTATTTTAGAAGCTATGCGTAAAAGAAAAGCAAATTTAACAGTTAAGTTATAAAAACCTTGATATATTTATATAGAAATACATCAAGGTTTAATTTTTAGCATATAAAGTTTATAAATAGTGTTATTATGGCTGAATTTACAAAGTCAATAAATAAACAACCAATAATAGGAACTACAAAATATGGCGTATGAACAAATCCATATCTGTTAGTTAGCTCGTCCATATTTGCAATAGCATTTGGAGTGGCACCCATTCCAAATCCACAAGTTGCAGATGCAAAGACCACAGCTTCGTAGTTTTTACCCATAATTCTATAAGTAATAAAATAAGCAAAGCATCCTACTAGTATAACTTGAGCAAATAACATAATCATAAGAGGTAAAGCTAAATCAAATAATTGCCAAAGTTTTAATCCCATTAATGCCATTGTTAAAAAGAATGATAAACTAAGTGATCCTAAAGTTTCGATTTCTTTTTCTACAATTTCTTTTCCAAGAAAATCATATAAATTTCTTATTATGGCAGCTGCAAGCATTGCTCCTATATATGATGGAAATGTTAATCCCGAGTTTTGAATTAAATCAGATATTATTGATCCAAACCCCATAGCAACGAATAAGAAAGATGCACCAGTCATTAATTTTTTTAAACATAAAATATTTTGGTTTTCTTCATTAAAATCGCCAACTTCATCTGGTGGAACTTTAGAGTTCTCATCATGAACCGTTTTTATTTTATGATTGTGTATCAGATTTCTAGCAACTAATCCACCGATAATACTTCCCATTATTAAGCCAAATGTAGCTGAGGCAATAGATACTGTTGTAGCACCAGAGACACCCATACTTTCTAATAAAGGCCCAAAAGATCCTGCAGTACCATGACCTCCTATCATGGGTATAGATGCTGTACAAAGTCCAAGTAGTGGTTGTAAATTAAATAGTGATGCCAATGTAACACCAACTGTATTTTGTAATACAACAAGTAAAATTGCAAGTCCTAGGAAAGTAACAACTTTCATACCACCTAGTTTTAATATTTTAAAACTAGCAGTAAATCCTATACTAGTGAAAAATGCTGTCATAAAAATTTCTTGTAAGGTCGTATCTAAGTTTATAGTTGCTATGCTCGTAGTTTTTAATATAAGAATAAATATTGCAAATATAAACCCACCTACTACTGATGGAGGGATACAATATTTTGATAGTATAGAAAATTTATTTCTTAAATATTTACCAATATAAAATACAATGGAAACTAAAGCCATGGTCTCATAAATGTTTAAATTAAATTCCATTTCTTGATTAGTCCTTTCTATATAATGATTTTAAAAAAATGTATAATATATATATGATATATTATAAAAATTTTAATGTAAAGACAAAATATAGTGTAAATATATCAATAAATTTATTTATAAGCTTAAGTATATAGACAAAGTATTAAAATAAATGTATAATATTTGATTACTAACTATGAAGGTTGAAAGGAGAATATTATGTTAAAAAGTATGTACAATCCAATGTCACAAGTTTTTAAATACTTATCAATATCGATAGTATTTATGTTTATAGGATATTTATTTGGACTACTGTTTTTACCAGAGAGTTTTATTTATATGGCAAATACAATAATAGCAGTATTAATGGTAGCATTAATACTTATGGCTTTATTCTCTAGAAAAAGCATAATTCCAAAAAGATTTTCCATGAATTTTGTTTACTTATTTACATTTATTGATGGAATATTAATGTCACCGATTATAAGCTATTATGTGGGAAGTATGGGAACAGGAATGGTAATAAACGTATTATTAGCTACAACTGTTATATTTGGAGGACTTGCATTTATAGCTAATAGAAGTGAAAGTGGAAGATTCCTTAGATTTGGGCCTACATTATTTATTTTATTAATAGCACTATTAGTAATGTCTATAGTAAATATATTTATTGGGGGAAGTGTATTTAATATAATAATAAGTATAGTGGGAATTGTAATTTTTTCTGGATATATATTATATGATGTAAGTTTATTAAAATCAGAAATAGAATATGGTGGAATAAATGATAGAGACGACTTATCAATCCATGTTTTAAATTTATATCTTGATTTTATCAATATATTCCTAGACTTACTTAGACTTGTAAGCGAATTAAGTGATTAATAAATTAAAAAATCCTATGATACAGATGTTGTATTATAGGATTTTTATTATATAATAAATTGTAGCTTTCATAGTTTTGTAAAAAATAAGTATAATATAGATAAGCTATATAGTGTAAATCATAAATAAACAATGATAAAAAGGGGACAAAAATGGATGATGTTATTTTATCTAAATTAATAGATGAGCAATCGAATGGGATAATAGTATTAGACAAGGATTTAGTAGTATTATACGCTAATAAAAAGGTAAGAAAATTTTTTTCATCAGACGAAAATCAACTATTAGGAAATTATGTGAAATGTAATAATACTATTGTTGAAAATTGTTACTGTCAACAAACATCTAGGTGTAGTGAATGTATTTTAAACAATGCAATGAAACAATTAAAAGAAACAAATATTAAACAAATTATAGATAACCTTAAGTTTAATTCCGATGGTAAATATATTAATATATCTTTGAAAATTTCACATGAAGGCGATTATATAATTTTAGAGTTTACTGATTTATGCAATCTTTACGAAGAAATCAACTTTTTATCGAGAATGATGGATAAGTCAAAGGATATAATGTTTTTTAAAGATAGTAATCTGAAATATAAATATGCTAATCAAGGTTGTGCAGAATTATTTAATTGCGACAAAGAACAAATATTAAATAAAGATGACAATGATTTATTAAGAGAAAATAGTATTGAGGAATTATTATATAGAAAACTAAAAATAGGTGATATAAAGACACTTAAAAAAGGAAGCTCTAATCACGTTATATACTATAAAGAAAGATATTTAAATATATCAAAGGAATGTATTGATGGTGGAATTTTATGTATAGGTACGGATATAACAGAAGAGATAATGGCAAATAAAAGGGCTGAAACTGATGTTTTAACTGGATTATATAATAAAAGAAAATTTATAAATGATATAGATGAAATATTGAAATATGATGGAAGTAGTTTTTACTTAGCGCTTATTGATATAGATAATTTGAAAGAGTTGAACAATAACTATGGTCACTTAAAAGGAGATGATTATTTATCAAAATTAGGTAGAATACTTGAAAATACTAGTAAGGGCCGATTTTATAGAACTGGTGGAGATGAGTTTGCTGGCCTTATTAGATTAAAAAGAAATGACTTAAAGTCTATGTTTGATGATATTTTTGAAACATTAAACAATTTAAATTGTAACCCACCATTAACAATAAGCGTAGGTATTGTGCCTGTTGATATTAATAAAACATATATAGAAAATTATAAAGAGGCGGATAATTTATTGTATGAAGCAAAGAAAAAAGGAAAAAATAGCTTTATATTAATCTAAAAGAGCATGTTGAAAAATCAACATGCTCTTTTAATTATACAGATTTACATCAAAAGTATTTAAAAGTGACTATATCTAAAGTTCTTTTTCTTTTTTTATAATATTTTTTGAAATAATGAAGCTCCATATACTTTTCTATATTTTTAGTGAAAATTTCATTAATTTGAAATTTATTAATATAATAACTTAATTTACTTGGGTTATTTAGCATTATAATGTTTATATCCTCAAAAAAATCAAAAAATATGTTATATACCATAATATATAGTAATAATTTTTTCATATTATAGTTAAGCTAATAAAAAATATTATATTACATAGGAGGATAAAATGACATTGAAAAAAATTGTATGTTTAATGACCGTACTTATAATTACTGCATCTTCTTTAGCAGGATGTAAAGGTAATAAAGATGATGGAGCTAAGACAGAAGAATTAAAAGTAGCAATGGTTACTAGTGTTGGTGGGGTAACTGACGGAAGCTTCAACCAAAGTGCTTGGGAAGGGCTTCAAAAAGCAGAAAAAGATTTAGGAATCAAAGCAAGCTGTATAGAATCAAAGCAAGAGGCAGACTATGTAACAAATTTAGAACAAGCTGTGGATAATCATAATGATTTAATTCTTGCAACAGGATTTCCAATGCAAAAAGCATTATTAAAAGCAGCTAAAAATTATCCTGATCAAAAGTTTGCTATAGTTGACGTGGATTATGGAGATGAAACACCTGACAATGTGACTTGTGTATCATTTAATGAAGAGCAATCAGGATATGTGGCAGGCTTAGTTGCAGGAAAAATGACAAAAACTAATAAAGTAGGATTTGTTGGTGGAATGGATAATGTAGTTATTAAAAAATTTCAAGCAGGATATGAAGCAGGAGTAAAAGAAGCTAATCCAAATGCAAGAGTTTTAGTACAATATGTTAATTCATTTGCTGACCAAGCAAAAGGTAAATCAATAGCTAATCAAATGTACAATAATGAAGCAGATATATTATTTGCATGTGCAGGTGATAGTGGTTTGGGAGTGCTTGAATGTGCGAAAGAAGCAGGTAAATATGCTATAGGTGTTGATAGGGATCAAAATAATATAGCACCAAACAATATACTTACATCAGCAATGAAAAGAGTAAATGAGGGTGTTTATACAGTAGTTAAAAATTTAAAAGATGGTAAGTTTGATGGTGGGAAAACTTTAGTATTTGGTTTAAAAGAAGAAGGTATAGGACTTGCACCATCAACAGATAAAAATGTTCCAAAAGATGTAATAGACTATGTTAATGGAAAAATAGAAAAAATAATAAGTGGAGAAATAGTAGTTCCAAATAAATAATTAGAGAAAGTGGCTAAATTTAAGCCACTTTTTATATACTAACGGATATCAATGTATATTAGAATTGTATTAATAAAAATATGAAATAACAACAAAGTTAATATTAAATTTTATTAAAAGTAGTCGGATTATATGATTATAAGTACATTTAAGTTAAAATAATTATTTTTCAAAATCATTAGTTAGAATTTATGTGAAATTAAATAATAAATAATTAAAATTCAATGAAACTTTTTATACTATTTATACGTCTAATATATAGGGCAGGGGCATTTCTATATGACGAATTTGTAAGTTGAAATATGAAAGTTTTAGTGTGATAATAAAATAAGGAAGTTGTGTATTTAACTGGCGTAAACGTGAAGGGAGCTAATAACAATCGAAAAATTTTTAAAGAAATTTTTAATATTTATATTAGTTGTATTTGTAGCGATATGGGGGTATAGCTTTTTAAAAGAAAAGTATGTACAAAAAATAAATGAGAAATATGAACAAGAAACTAAAAATATGAGTAAAGATGATTTAAAAATAATAAATGAGGTTATTTCTTTAGCAAAAGAAAGAGAAGGACAGGAATACACTTGGGGTGGCAAGGGAGAAATAATAACGAATGAAAAACTAGAGGAGCTTATAGGTTATTATGGTGAAAGTTATTATCCTTTAGAAAAAAAAGATTATATAGGAAAACAAGGATTTGATTGTTCGGGTCTTACTTATTGGACTTATAAAAGTATAACTAATGTAAATATTGGTTATTCTACAACTGAACAAAAAGAAGTATTAAAAGATTATAAAGTTCAAATGGAAAATATTCAACTAGGGGATCTTATTTTTACACCAGGCCATGTAGTTATGTATATTGGAAGAGGAAAAATAATCAACTCAGCCAACAGGAACCCTTATCCTATAGGAGGAATAAAGATAGAGTCTGCTTTACTTTATAAAAACGGACAGGCATACCGTCCTATAGATTACATTAATGCATATTCAAAATAATAAAATTAGTAAGTTAGATCTCATTAAGTAAGTATTTTAGGGGGCGTTTTATAAATGATAGATATTATAAATTTAAGCAAAAAATTTGGAAAGGTACACGCATTAGATGATGTGTCTTTTCAGATTAAAGAAGGAAAAGTAATAGGAATATTTGGGATAAATGGAGTAGGAAAATCAACTATATTAAAATCTATAGCTGGTGTAATTAGGCCAGACAGAGGAAAAATTCTTATAGATGGCGAAAAAATGAACCCTAAGTTATATAATAAAATAGCATTTGTACCAGATATGGATACTTATTTTCCGCACCTTACAATAAAAGATACATTCGCATTTATGAAAGAGTTCTATGAAAATTGGGATGAAGAAAAGGCAACAAAAATGTTAAAAATGTTCAATCTTACTGATGATAAAATGATAAGTGCTTTATCCAAGGGAAATAGAGCTAGAATTAAAATTATTCTTGGTTTTGCACAAAATGCAAAATATATTTTACTAGATGAACCTTTTTCTGGTATAGATATTTTTAAAAGAGAAGAATTTATTAAGGTAATGGTAGAATATATCTCTCCAGAGCAAAGTATCATAATAACAACTCATGAAATTCTGGAAATTGAAGAAATAGTTGAAGAAGTAGTAATACTTCATGAAGGAAAAGTGGCATTTAATTTTAATGTTGAAGAAGTTCGAAAAAATGAAAATAAGTCTATTATAGATAAGATGAGGGAGGTATATAGGGGTGAGTAGGATTTTAACACTCTATGATATAGAGTTTAAAAGAATTAAGAAGATTTATTTCTCTATCTTAGGATTACTTACAATAAGTAATCTTATCTGGTTTGTTTATAACTTACATTCAGTAGCTAAACAAGTTCAAGAAATTTTGAACATAAGAGGTGGAATAGGTTTACTAAAATCGGAAGAGGCATATATAATTATAAAAAATGGTGGATTAATATATTCATTATATATTTTATCTTTATTTTTTATGATTTTAGCGATAATATGGTGTTTATATTACACATTATTAATATGGTATAAAGATTTTTCAAATAAAACAAAGGTAGTTTATACTTTGTTTACTTTACCTTATAATAAGTTTAATATATTCATATCAAAATTAATAACAGTAGTGTCGTTTATATACGGTGTATTAGTAACACAACATATATTGTGGATCCTAGAAATATTCATAATTAAAAGCTTTACAGGTATTGATATTAGCGAAATTATTCATATTATAAATTATAACAACTCAATGAGCTTTTTAATTATGGGACTGCCTATATACCCATTAGAAATATTTATGTACTATGTAATAGGGCCTATTTTAGCTGTTATAGTTTTGTTTACGGGAGTATTGATTCATAAATCTTTTGACAAACTAGGTGGATTTTGGGGCTTATGTTATATTGCAATTGTTGGATTTGTATATATGTTTATTTCAACTACTTCTATGATATTTACAGATGAATTGTTAAAAAATCATATTTTATACTACACAATTATAGGGGGATTGTCCCTTATTATTTCTTATAGATTATTAAATAAAAGAATACATGTTTAGGGGGATATTATGGATAAAAGAATTTCAAAGATATTTTTAATTACTGTATCATTAACCATGATATTAATTATTTTCTCCTTAAGTTTTATTACAAAAGATAAGATAGATATAGAAGATGTATCTGGAGATAGAAGTGCTCTTGGTGATATGAATATTGTTTATCAAAAAAGAAAAGGGATGTATGAAGCAGATAATATTATCATATCTAAAGACAATGAAAAAATTGAAAAAAACGTAAAACAAGGTATTACAAGTTTCACCATATCAAAGGAAAATATAGATAATAGAGAACTATTGAAAATCTCCAATTATAAAAGTGATATTTGTGAGACCGATGATGAAGTTACTAATGTGTCTCTTTTGAATACTTATTCACCTTATAATGGCGATGAAATGACAGTATATATTGATATAAAAGATAAAAAAAATTCAAAGATTAAAAATTATGAAATAAAAATAGATGATACTATTAATGTAAATGGAAACAGTATTTATAAAGCTTTACCAATGCGAGATAATGATAATATTTATTTGGCGATTATTTCATCAGTTTATGATGATAGTGAACAAGATAAAAATAAACCACAAGATAATGAACAAGATGTGTACAAACAAACTTATTTAAGCTTATTTAAATTAAATTTATCATCACAACAATCTAAGTGTATTTTAACTAAGTCATATGATCCTAATGAAATGTATATAAATGGTGACGTAGGATTTGTAAAAGATAATGTTGCATATTTTGTTACCCATATAAAAGGTGAATCAAGTAAAGAGATAAATACGTGTTTATTTGCTTTTAATATTATTACTAAAGAAATAAATATTATTAATTTAGGAGTTGGAAATCAAAATATAACTAATTATTCTATTGATGACAACCAGGTATTGCTTTCTTGTGAGGTAGATCCAATAAGTAAAAGAGCTAAAACTTTAGTAGTTAATTTGGATAGTAAAAAAATAATAAGCACAAATGAAATAGATGCAAAGACCAAAGATGATTATAGTAGGTATATTTTAGAAATGAGATGCTATAATGATAAAACATACCTTATAATGTGTGATTATAAAGATGATGATTATGTAGATGGTGGAAATGGATATCCGGATATTGACTATTATATTTACGTTATAAATGAAAAAAATAATGAAATTTTATACACTGGTAAAATAAAAGAAAAAATTATGTATAATATAGCTTTTGGAATTGTAAAAGATGAAGAGTTATAACAAAAAATCCCTTAGAATAGTCTAGGGGATTTTATTTAATATGGATAAATAAAACTTATTTTACATATTATTGAAATTTGGTAACATTTCTGTAATTACCTATGTTACTATTTTGTAATTCAAAGTAACAAGTATGTAACTGTAATTTTTCAAGGGGTAATGATATTATAATAGTATAAATAAAAGAAAAAAAAAGACGAAATCTTAAAGATATTAAAATAAATTAGAAGGATGTGTTGAAAAATGAAAAAAGGAATTATAGCAATAACTTTATTATTAAGCGGAGCATTATTAATAACTCCAATCGCAAATGCAATAGCACAAAATGATGAACAAGTAAATGTAAAACCAGTAAAAGTTGAACAAACTACAAAAACTGAAAAAACAGAAGCTATAAAAGACAATAAAAACAAAATAGCACAAAATGAAGAAACTAAAAAACCTGTAAAAGTTGAAACTACAGTTGTAAAAAATAAAAAACCAGTGAAAAAAGAAATAAAGGTAAATAATAAAAAAGAGGAAACTAAAAAAGAAGAAATTACTAAACCAGCTGACAACACAGTTGTAAAAGATGATAAAGATAAAGAAGAAGTTAAAACAGGGATGACAAAATCACAAGCTGAAGCAATCTTAAATAAATACATAAAAGATGTAGAAAAAGCTGACTTTACATATACATACCAAGGTGATGAAAATACTTTTAAAGCAATGCAAGAAAAAGGCATAAGAGGATATGTATTTTTACCAAATATAGAAACTGATTTAGCTTACTTAGTAGACAAAGATAGTGGATCAATATATTTCTTCCATCCATCAGGATACTTTGAATTATTACAATAAAAGAGACTAATATAAGTAAGAACTTAGTACTAAATAAAGTACTAAGTTCTTTTTTGTTAGATATTATGAAAAAGTGTATTTATGTTTGCTATAATTTTAGTATGATTTTAGGCTAATATTAATCAAGGGGGAAAATTTATGTGGTTTGATAAATTTAGTAAGAAAAATTGTAAAAATTGCTATGCCTGTGTAAGAGTATGTCCAGTTAATGCTATAGAAATAAAAAATGAACAAGCGAGAATTAGGGAAGAGAGATGTATAGTTTGTGATGCATGCTATTTGGCGTGTCCACAAAAAAATAGATTAAGTACTTCAGAGGTACCAATTGTAAAACATTATATAAAAAATAAAGAAACAGTAATAGCTTCTATTGCACCAAGTTTTGCTGCTATTTTTGGGGATAATAGTCATAAAATACCTGGAGTATTGAAGTATTTGGGATTTTCTTATGTAGAAGAAACATTAGTAGCAGCTCAACCTATAATAGATGAGTATTTTAAATATATTAATAAAGATGATAATAAAAATTACATAACAACTCTTTGCCCATCCATAATCAATTTAGTAGAAAAACATTATCCTGATTTAATTGAAAACTTAATACCTGTTATATCTGCTTTTGCTTGCCATGGAAGAATAATAAAGAAAAAATATGGAGCAAATGTAAAAGTTGTTTTTATAGGACCTTGTCTTGGAAAAAAGGATGAATCAAGATTTGAAAATAGTGTTGATGCAGTAATTACTCTAGAGGAACTAAGAAGATGGATAAAACAAGAAAATATTTCTTTTGAAGATTTTAAAGAAAGTTCATTTGATGCAATTAGCCATTATAACAGGGTTTTTCCATTTGTATCTGAAAATACAGATTACTTTTTTGACTCTAGTAAAAATAAGGAAGTAGTATCTGTGGATGGTCCAAATGATTGTAAGAAAACAATAGAAGCAATGCTAAACAAAAGAGTAAGTAATGTAATATTTGATATGAATTTCTGTGAAAGTGGTTGCCTTAGAGGTTCCGGAATTGCAGATGATGGAGCAAGTTCTTATGAAAGAAGAAAAAATATAGAGACTTATAGTAAAAAGTGTGAAAAATTATATAAGGATAAAATAGATAATTCTTATGATGAAATACTATCAAAAATAGATTTACATAGAAAATTTCAATCTAAATTTAGCCCTTTAAAAGAACCTAGTGAAACAGAGCTTAGAGAAATTTTAAAGTCTATGGGTAAATTCGCAAGAATGGATGAGATAAATTGTAAGGCATGTGGTTATAAAACATGTAGAGACAAAGCCAAAGCAGTGTTTAATGGTTATGCTGATACTAGCATGTGTGTTCCATACATGAGGCAAAAAGCGGAAAATAAGGCAAATGTAATTATATCAGCTACACCTAATTTAATAGGCATAGTAGATAAGGACTTATGTGTGGAGGAGTTTAATCCAGCAGCACAGAATTTCTTCCAAGTTAGTAATGATGAAGCCAGAGGAGTACCTGTTATTATGTACTTGGATGAAGATAAATTTCAGCAAGCAAGAGATACAAGGAAAAATATTATTGGGGATAAGATAGAACTTCCAGACTATAATGGTGTATTAGATCAAAATATTATATGGCTAGAGGAAAATCAAATTTATATATGGATAGCCAACAATATTACAAAAGAAGAGAACAAGGAAAAAGAATTACAGACAATGAAAATAAATTCCATAAACATGGCTCAAGATGTTATAAATAAGCAAATGATGGTGGCACAAGAAATAGCAAGTCTTCTTGGAGAAACAACAGCAGAGACAAAGGTTACCTTAACTAAGTTGAAAAAACTTATTGAGGAAGAGGGGCATAGATAATGAAATATTATATAGATTTTGCTTATGGAAGCTTATTAAAATATGGAGAAGAATTGTGTGGAGATAAGGTTGAGTTTTATGCTGATGATGAGCAATTCATTGCAGTACTTTCTGATGGAATGGGAAGTGGTGTAAAAGCTAATATTTTAGCAACTCTTACATCAAAAATAGCTCTTACCATGCTAAAGGAAGGAATGAGAATAGAGGATGTAGTGGATACTGTTAGTCAGACTTTGCCTATTTGTTCACAAAATAAAATAGCTTATTCTACATTTACTATGGTAAAAGTGGCTAAAGATGGGATAGCTTATATTGTTGAATTTGATAATCCTACATTATTTTTTATGAGAGGAAAAGATATACTTTCATTAGATTGGAATGAGATAGTAATTCATGATAAAAAAATAAGAGAATGCAAGATACAACTTACAGAAAGAGACAGGATAGTATTGATTAGCGATGGTGTAGAATTTGCTGGAGGAAGAAAAACTTTAAATTATTCTTGGCAATGGAAAGATATTTCAAAGCATTTATTGAAATTTACTAATGAAAACATGAATGCAAAAACTATTACAAACAATCTGTTAGGAGTTTGCAATCAATTATATTACTTTGAACCAGGAGACGATACGACTGTAGCTACTATAAAGGTTAGCCATGATAGCAATGCAGTTTTATTTTCTGGCCCACCTATCAATAAAAATAAGGATAAAGAAGTTGTATATGAAATTATGGGAAGTGCTGGAAAGAAAATAGTTTGTGGTGGAACTACCGCAAATATTGTTGCTAGAGAGCTAAATGTAAAATATAGATCTAGTACAGATATTATAGATGAAGATGTGCCACCAATAGGATATATAGAAGGTATAGATTTGGTAACAGAAGGAGTATTAACACTAAGAAAATCATGTGAAATATTAAGACGATTATTAACTACTAATGATGACAGTTTTTTACATAAAAAGAAGGATGGAGCCACGTTGTTGTCTAAAATGTTGTATGAGGATTGTATTCATATAAAAATGATAATAGGAAGATGTATAAATCCTGAAAATATGATGTCAGATATACCAGATGATTTAAGTGCTAGGCTTTATGTTTTAAATGAAATGAAGAATATTTTAGTTAAACTTGGTAAAATTGTTGAAGTTGAATACTATTAGAACAATATGAAGAGTGCTATATTTAATGATTAAATATCATTAAATATAGCACTCTTTTAAAAATAAAAATAAATTTTTTTAAAAATAAAAATAATGAGTAATAATAATAAAGTTTATTAAATATAAATTAATATGTGTGTGGTGCTAGCTAAAAAAGTGTCAAGACCTCTAGGAACATATTTGCACCATGCACGCCAATAATTGAGGAGGTGATAATAATAAGAAAATTACTAAAGATAAGTATAGTACTCCTGTGTTTGTTAATGATTAACTTAGTTTGCATTAAAAAAATTCATGCTCTTCCTCAGGGGGTGGATAAAGTTGAAATTGGTAATTGGACTAAGACAAGAGAAATTAATGAAATAAAGGAGGATGAAAAGAAACTTAACAGCGAGGATTTTAAAAATATCAGAAATATTAACTTTGATGATACTTTAAATCCATTAGAGATATTTACTAATCTTTATACTTCAGGAGACAAATCAATGAGAACTGTAAACACTGTAAATTCATTTAAGCTTGAAGATGAAAGTAGAATTAAAGGAAATAAAGTTCTTAGAACGAGAGTAAGAACTTTTGAACCTATTTACTCATTCAATTATAATACAATACAAACCTGGCTTGAAAGTAGTGTAAGTCCAATTTGGAAAGATGGAAACTTAGAAAGTAAAATTATAACGTGGCCATGTTATGTTGAAGTTTTAAAATATGAGCTTACAGGAGAGGCACCTATAGAGTGGAGAATGATAGAGGGAGAATTTAAATTAAATAAGGAACAATTAGAATTGATAAAATCAAAAAAAGTACAACCTGTCATAGGCATTGAAAGTAAGGAAAATTGTCATCTAATATTACCATTTTGCGACTTATTAAATGTTTTTATTAATGGTGAAATAACAGATATTAATTATAGGGCAACATCAGAATCTTATAAGTATAAAATAGATAAAACTATTGGTAATTATAACCTTACAAATACTTCAGAGCATAGTAAGTACTGTAATAAAGAAGAAGATAATATTTTGTCTCAGCACACGCGTAATAGACATATTGATTGTAATATTCTAAAACCAACTACTAGTGATAATTATTATAAAATGATTGGAGATATATCTCAATATATAAAACCAGGAGTTAGCGACTATAAAATATCATTATTAATAGGACAACTTGGCAGAATGGGACAAGACGTTCTTAATTACAATGGTGGGACAAGCAAAATATCATTATTTCTAATTGAAAATCCTAAATTTAAAGTTAAAATTAAGCCATATTTATTAGATGAACACAATGAAAAAGAATATATAGATTTAGATTATAAATTTTCATACAGTGAGAAAGTCTTATTTGATGTGGAAGTTATAAATGAAAGTAGTGCTTATGATTATAGTAATTTAGACCTTCGTATGGATTTAATAAAAGAGATAAAAGAAGGAGGAACAAAGGTTAGTGATGTATTGCAAATAAATAAGAATGATGCAAAATATAAAGGTATTAGCATAAAAAATAGCGTTAGTTTATATTTGAATGATGAAAAAACACCTTGCTCAATTACTAAATTATCAAAGCTAAATAAAGGTGACAAGCTAACTATAAGTAGCGATAAATTTGTTTATAATGTGACAGAGTACAATGCTTTAAAGGAAAAAATTGATTATGATTGCATTTTTCAATTGAATTATCTGAATAATCACATATTTTACAAATATACCAATACAAGTAGATTACAAGTAAAGCCTTTAAAAGGAAGGTTGACTGTGAGAGTGAATGGAAATAAGGAAGATTATTTTTATTTAAAGTTAGATGGAGAAACCAATTCATCAAATATAAAAGTTAAAAGTAATAAATCATATACTATTTGCAATTTGGATTATGACAAAACATATGAATTGTCATTAATTAATTCATCTTCATACAAACCGATTAAGAGCCAAAATTTTGTATTAAAAAATGCGCCAGGATATAATACAAAATCCATAATAATAAATACAAATGCAAAATCTAATAATTATTTTACACAAAGGAAGATTGATGAAATTATTATAAACAGGTGATAAATATGAGTAGAAGTAAGAAAAGAAAAGATAAGAGAAAATGCAAAATTAAGAAATTACTATTATTATTAATTGTTATTATTGGAGTGTTTTTTTGCGCTCTTATTGTTTATGGAGAAGATGCTTTTTATGCTATGAAAACTTTTCTTTATGAAGATAAAGCCTTGGAGATAAAAATGAAAATTGAGAAGAAGGATGATTTAGAAGATGTATATTTAAACTTTATAAATGAAGGTAGTTGTGACGTTTATCTGAGAGGCTTTGTTTTTGTTTATCCCAAAATTGAAGGAGATAATGGGACAACTTTAAGTAATTCATCTGTGAAAATTAATTATGGTAGTGAGGATAGTTGGTTTGTTAGTGAAGATAATTATATTTATTATACTAAACCATTAAAAGTAGGAAATAGAACGGAAAATCCTATGGTTAAAAGTATAGAGATTAATTTAAGTGAAGAAGATAAAAGGATGCTAGGAAGTGGTGAGTTAGGGATAGATATTGTGATGGAAGCTGTTCAAGTGAATAATTATGCATATAAGTATGAGTGGAATATGGAAGATACTGATTTGGAGAGTTATTTTAATAATAAAGTAAATGAAACCTATGAAGGAAATGACATAAGAAAAATAATTTTTAAATAGGAGGAGATTAAAATGGAAAATAAAAGGAAAACGAGGAGAATTGCTATAGCATTAGCATGTATATTAATACCACTTGGAGCACTTGGATTTGGATACTTTGTTGGAGGAGATAAGGCAATTGATAAAGAAGTAGCTAATACTTTAACTGTAGATGGTAAAATAGAGGGAACTGTAGTTAATACACAAGATGCAAATACAGATGGAATTGTACCTGGTGACACAATTTCTAAAACTATTAATATTAAACCTAATGCAACTGCACCTAGTTTACTTAGAGTTAAGATAGAACCGAGTTGGTATAATGAGGATAGTGAAACTGCTCTTTCAGTATCTAATATTAAATTTATTTATGCTAATGATATTGTAAAGAATGATTTTACTACTAGTGGAAAAGATTATTGGTATAAATGTGACGATGGTTATTTATACTATATGAATTCTGTAACAACAAAAGAAGCAATGGAATTAGTTGAAGGAATTAAATTTTTAGGTGGAAGCGATGATACAAATGCAAAGGATTATCAAGGAAAAAATCTGAAAATAACAATCACTATGGATATGATTCAATGTAAATATGCTCCGTACAAAACAAAATGGGGATTAACATCAAATAGCGAACTTTATAAAAAGCTAGAAGCTTTATGTCCAAATGCATATGAATCTGTTGAATAAAAGTATATATTAATGATTAATTTAAGCCTTATTGAATAATACTACCAATTGTAGTACTATGAAAATAAGGTTTTAAACCTTTTTGAAGAGTTATGCTTTTACGATAAATCTGTAGGGGGAGCAATTCTAGATGAGTCAATTTACCACAAATAATAAAATGAAATTATTTCAAGATAAAAATAAAATACAGGTAGCTCTTTCGTGTATTATTTTGTTATTTTTATGGGAGATAATAGCTCTTAAAATAAATAATGATATATACTTACCTACATTGGGACAAGTTTTTATAAGTATAAAAGAAATTGTACTAGAAGATAGATTTATTTTAGATGTATTTTCAACTATATCAAGGTGCATATTAAGTTTTGTTATGGCATTAGCTGTAGCATTTGTTTTAGGAATAATTTCTTATAGCTTTAATATATTTAAAAATTTTTTAACACCTATAACATCTTTAGCTAGCTCGATACCTAACATGGTTTTAATAGTTTTAACATTAATATGGTTTAATAAAGAAAGTGCTCCATATATTGTTGTATTCATTATGGTATTTCCAGTTTTATATGATGCAGTTTTAGGATCTATGAAAAATATAGACAAGGGAATTTTAGAAATGGCTGACTTATATAAAATTAGTAGAAAAGATAAAATATTAAAAATATACCTGCCGGCAATAAAGTTTTCTCTAATATCAATTTTATCATCGACTATTTCTCTTGGATTTAAAATTGTAATAGCAGGAGAAGTTTATGGACAACCTTTATATGGAATAGGGGCAATGATTCAAAGTGAGAAAGTGAACTTTAATACTACAGCTATTTTTGCCTGGATAATAATTATTGTAACAATCTCATCCTTATTAAATCTTACAGAAAAATTATTGCTAAGGAGAGCTTTTGTATGGAGACGATGAATAAAGAAGAAATGATATCATTTAAAAATATAAATAAAAAATTTAATGAAAAAGTTGTATTTAAAGATTTTAATATAGATTTTTATAAAAATCAAATTAATTGTATTATTGGGAAATCAGGATGTGGCAAAAGTACACTACTAAATATAATTAGCGGAATAATACCTAATGATAAAGATGATTTTGAAACAATAGAAAAGTATGGTGTAAGTTATATATTTCAAGATGATAGGCTAATTGACTGGTTAACAGTAGGTGAGAATATTAGCCTTGTAGTAAAAAAACTTTATAATAAAAAAACGTATGAAGAGCTATGTGATAAATATCTGGATTTAGTAGGAATAAAAGAATATAAAAATTACTATCCTCAAATGTTAAGTGGAGGGCTTAGACAAAGGGTGAATATTGCAAGAGCTTTTATTTACCCATCAAAAATCATTATAATGGATGAGCCTTTTAAATCTATTGATGTTATTAATAAAGAAATAATAATGAATAATTTCAAACAAATATTAGAAATAGAAGAAAGAACAGTATTATTTGTAACTCACGATATAGAAGAAGCAATTTTATTGTCGGATAAAATTTATGTATTTGGAAATTCACCAATCGAGATTAAAAAAGTATTTACGAGTAGGCAAATTACAAAGGAAGAAATATATAATGCAATTTAGAAAAATATATATAGAAAAGCGTTTACATAATAATTAGTGTAGACGCTTTTCTATATGAAATAAATTAATTAGTCAATAAGGTTAGCATATAAAACAGGATAGTAAGTTTTACTTGTTGTATTTGGATCGAAATCTGTAACTTTTACACGGCCAGATCCTTCGTAAATAGTTTGAGTAGAATCTATCATTTTGCCTTCTCCTATATATATGGCAACGTGATGGACATGTAGTCTTATATCATTTATTACTTCAATTCTCCCACAAGAACCTGTAGTTTCTATTGGATTGCAATTTTCGCTATTATAGAAAATTAAATCACCAGGTTTTAAATTTTCAAATGGTATATTTTTATTATTTTTTAATAAATACTTGGCTTGTCTACTAGAAGTTAAATCTTGAAGTTTATTAATACCTATAGTTTGATAACAATAATCAATAAAAGTATTGCATCTTAACTCTTCTTCAGATGTACCATATGGAGTTCCTAATTTTTTAAAGCCATTAAAAATTAAATTAGTTCTATTGTCATTTTCAAAGCCTTTGGCTATATTTTGTTTAGTTGAAACGCCATTATTTCCAAAAGCAAATTCAATATTTACATAAGTTATATTAGAATTTTTTAACATTTTACAGCTTTTTTCATTGAAATAATATAGTTTATCAGCAAAAGATTGTAATCCTTTTAAAGCATAATTATATTTATTATGGAAGTAATATGTACTATTATTTACAGTTTTGAAGCCGGTAATTGCTTTATGTGTTGATTTATCATAATAATATAATTTTCCACCGCTTTGTTTTAATCCAGAAATTGCAGCACCTGTATCTAAATCAAAGTAGTATTTTGAGTTATTAATTGTCTTTGTACCTTTAGTAATAGAACCATCTTTTTCAAAATAATAAAGTTGATTATTTATTGTCTTTAATTGATTTGTTAAGGCATATCCATCTTTAATGAAATAATATGTTTTATTATTTATTTTTCTAAAACCAGTAAGCATTTTACCTGCAGATTTAGTAAAATAGTATTTTTTATTATTAATTTCTTTAAAGCCACCTTTATATACATCACCATTACTTAAGAAATAATAGCTAGTGTTATCATCTACTTTTCTAAGACCAGTAAGCATCTTACCTGTAGACTTGGAGAAATAGTATTTTTTATTATTGATTTCTTTAAGGCCACCTTTGTATACCTTACCATCTTTTAAAAAGTAGTAACTAGTATTATTATCTATTTTTTTTAGGCCAGTGAGCATCTTACCTGTAGATTTAGAAAAATAATATTTTTTATTATTAATTTCTTTAAGACCACCCTTAAAAACATCACCATTTTTTAAAAAGTAATAAGTTTGTTTTTCACCTTTATATGTTACAGTTCTAAGACCACATAACAGAGCACCAGAAGTAGTTGAAAAATAATACTTTTTGCCATTTACAATTCTAAACCCAGTAAGCTTTTTTCCTGTTTTAGAACTGTAATAATATGTTTTACCACGTATAGTTACCAAACCAGAGTATGGTTTTTTAGCAGAAGTAGTAGATTTTGAAGCAAAGCTACTTATAGTATTAGTAGACATAAACGAGCACATAAAAGTGGCGAGCAACATTACTAGAATTACTGTTTTATTGTTACGAAAATTAATCATGTATACCTCCTTAATGTATATATTTTTAATGATTGTTTTTAGTATGAATATTTTACCATATAAGTATATATTTGTAATAAATTATAGTGAAAAGCTATGGAATATCTTAATAAAAATTCATAATAACAATGTTTAAATAAAAATATTATTTTAATAGAATTACACTGTTGATTATTAATAAATAATATTATAGAATTTGAAAGAGGGTCATTATTAATGGGGAGGTAAACATGGATTTAAGAAGAAAAATAGAAAATTATCTACCATGCAACTGTGAAGAAGAAAAAGACAAGGAAATAATGATAAAATATATTAATACTTTTGATGACGTGCTTACTAGGAATAATGAGATAGGTCATTTTACTTCATCTTGTTGGATAGTAAACAAAGATAAAACAAAAGTACTGATGATTTATCATAACATTTATGACTCATGGTCATGGACTGGTGGACATGCTGATGGTGATGGTGATTTACTTTATGTTTCGTTGAAAGAAGCAAAAGAAGAAACTGGGCTTAAAAATGTAACACCTTTATCTGAGGAAATTTTTTCTTTAGAAGTTCTTGGAGTAGATGGTCATATGAAAAAAGGTAAATACGTGGCATCTCATATGCATCTAAATGTTACTTATTTACTTTGTGCTGATGAAAATGAAATGACACACATTAAAGCCGATGAAAATAGTGGAGTCAAATGGTTTGACTTAGATGAAGCAGTTGAAGCTAGTAATGAGACCTATATGAAAAAGATCTATGGCAAACTTAATAAGAAGCTAAAAGATTTAAAATAGTAAAGGTGGTTTAATATGATTAATGACAGAATTTCAAAATTAAGAAGTGTTATGAAAGAAAAAGGCATATTTGCTTACATAATTCCATCAGCAGATTATCATCAAAGTGAGTATGTTGGGGAATTCTTCAAAGGAAGACAATTTATATCAGGATTTACTGGTTCAGCTGGTACAGTAGTAATAACTCCAGAAAAAGCTATACTTTGGACAGATGGAAGATATTTCTTACAAGCTGAAAAAGAATTATCAACTTCTTGTGTTGAACTTTACAAAATGGGAGAAGAAAACGTTCCTACAACTTTTGAATACATAGAAAATGAAGTTCCAGAAGATTCTAAAATAGGATTTGACGGAAGAGCTATAAGTGCAGCTATGGGAGCTGGATTAGAAACTAGTTTAACTAAGAAAAATATAACTATATCTTATGAAGGTGACTTATTAGACGAAGTATGGGAAGATAGACCAGCTTTATCTGATGAAAAAGCATTTTTATTAGATGTTAAATATAGTGGAGAAGATTTCACAAGTAAAATAGCTAGAGTTAGAAAAGCTATGCAAGACACTGGAGCAACAACTCACATATTAACAAGCTTAGATGATATAGCTTGGTTATTTAATATAAGGGGTGGGGATGTTAAGTACAATCCAGTTGTACTTTCTTATGCAGTAGTTACTTTAGACAAAGCTATATTATTTGTTGATGAAAATAAATTAAATGGTGAAATAAAAGCAAGCTTTGGTGAAGAAGTAGTTGAAATAAAAGGATACTTCGAAATAGATGAGTTTGTTAAAACTATAGAAAAAGAAGAAGTAGTTTTAGTTGATAGCAACAAAATAAACTACACAATATTAAAAAATATACCAGAAGGTGTTAAGGTATTAAATGCTATAAACCCTTCTACTATATTCAAAGCAGAGAAAAACGAAGTTGAAATAGCAAACACTAAACAAGCTCATATAAGAGATGGTGTTGCTGTAACTAAGTTTATGTACTGGTTAAAAAATAATATAGGAAAAATAGAAATAACTGAAATAAGTGCAGCAGATAAAATGACTGAACTTAGAAAAGAACAAGGACAATTTATAGAACCAAGTTTCGCATCTATAGCAGGATACGCTGCTAATGGAGCTATAGTTCACTACAGTGCTAATGAGGAAAGTAATACTACTTTAGAGCCAAAAGGATTATTTTTATTAGATTCAGGTGGACAATATTTCGATGGAACAACTGATATAACTAGAACTTTTGCTTTAGGAGAACTTACTGAAGAAGAAAAATCTAACTTTACATCAGTTGCTAGAGCTATGATTAGATTATCTGGAGCTAAATTCCTATATGGTGCAAATGGATACTATTTAGATATATTAGCTAGAGGAATCATGTGGGAACAAGGACTTAATTACAACCACGGTACAGGTCATGGGATAGGTCATGTACTAAACGTTCACGAAGCGCCAAATGGATTCAGATGTGACAACAGAAACTTAGCTACATTGGAAGAAGGTATGATAACGACTAATGAGCCAGGATTCTACAAAGCTGGTTCTCATGGAATAAGATTAGAAAATGAAATGCTTTGCAAAAAAGGCGTTAAAAACGAATATGGTCAATTCATGGAATTTGAATCAATAACAATAGCTCCAATAGATTTAGATGCAATAGATGTTGATCTTATGAAAGAAGATGACAAAGCATACTTAAATGAATATCACAAAATGGTATTTGATACAGTTAGTCCATTCTTAACTACTGAAGAAGTTGAGTGGTTAAAAGGATACACTAGAGCTATATAGCAATGCACATTTATAAAAAAATTTAATGAATTTTTTAATAAGCCTCTTTAAATAGGGGCTTATTTTTGTATTTAAAGAATGCTAATAAAACTAATATAGAAAAATAAAATACTTAATACGTATTTATATAAAAATACAATTTGACCATTTATGTTTGTAGAAAATATAATAGATTTGTCGAGGTAAATAATATAATAGATAAACATGGAGGGAAAAATGAAAATAACAAGTAAATTATTAGCATTAGGTCTTGCAGGAACAATGCTTTTATCAGTTGGGTGTTCCAGTAAGGGAGGTTCATCCGAAGGCTCTAACATAACATCAATGAGCATAGTAGCAGGTGGTGATGCAGTTAATTTAAATCCGCTTTATGCAAATGATAGAGTTTCTATGACAGTGATGAATTCTTTATTTAATCCATTATACGTGGTAAATGAGAAGGGTGAGAAAACGTTTTATTTAGCGGAGAGTGTTAATCCATCAGACGACTTTTTAACTTACACAGTAAAATTGAAGCCTAATTTAAAATGGCATGATGGAGAAGCTTTAACAGCAGACGATTTAATATTTACAATGGACAGTATATTAGATGAAAAACAAGCGGCAATAAGTAGGGGAAAATTTGTTATAGAAGATAAAGCCGTAGAAGTAAAAAAAATAGATGATACTACAGTGGAATTTAAATTACCGGGAGTATCTACTTCATTTGAAAGTATGTTAGGAGATATAAGAATAATACCTAAGCATATTTATAAAGATGAAAAAGATTTGGCAAAAAGTGAGAAAAATAGTAAGCCAATAGGTAATGGTGCATATAAATTTAAAGAATATAAAACTGGAGAGTTAATAACTCTAGAAAGATTTGATGAATACTATGGAGAAAAAGGCAATCTAGAAACTGTTACTTATAGAGTTATAGCTGATTCTAACTCTGCAAACATGGCACTTCAAAATGGAGAAGTACAAGCTAAATATGTTCAACCAGATGAAGTTGCAGATGTTGAAGGCAAAGGAAATGTTGACATAGTTGCATTTGACGAAGGAATGGTAGACAACCTTGTATTTATGCAAGATGTAAATAAAACTTTAAAAGATGCTAAAGTAAGACAAGCTTTATCCTATGCTATAAATAAAGATGAAATAATTACTGCAGCATATAAATCAG
This sequence comes from Terrisporobacter glycolicus ATCC 14880 = DSM 1288, assembly GCF_036812735.1. Taxonomy (NCBI): domain Bacteria; kingdom Bacillati; phylum Bacillota; class Clostridia; order Peptostreptococcales; family Peptostreptococcaceae; genus Terrisporobacter; species Terrisporobacter glycolicus. The sequence goes on from NZ_CP117523.1 coordinate 799,259, forward strand.
AAGAATACGCAGAAAAAGCTTATTCATTATTTGCATCAAGTACAATGTCATATACTAATGATGTAGAAAAGTATGAACAAGATAAAGAAAAATCTAAAAAGTTATTAAAAGAAGCTGGAGCAAGTGACTTAAAATTAAAGTTAGCTTACAGCACTCATAAGAGTCAACAAGAAAAAATAGCTTTAGTTATACAAAGCAACTTAAAAGAAGTTGGAGTAGAAGTAGAATTGAAACCTATGGAGAAAAGTGCATTCTATGGTGAGTTATGGGATGGAAAAAATGCAAGTTTTGATTTAGCTTTAAATGGTTATGTAATGGGAAGTGAACCAGCTGAATATGCATCAATATTTGTAAGCGGCGGAAGTGATAATATTGCTGGTTATTCTAACAAAAAAATTGATAAGAAATTCAAAGAAGCTTTAAAAGAAACTGACGAAACAAAAAGATCTGACTTATATAAAGAAATACAAAAAACTTTAGCTGAGGATGCTGCACTTTATCCAATTTGTTACTCTAAATCTATAGTAGCAGTAGACAAAAACTATGATGTAACAGAGGCTAATTTAGTTCCTATATTTATGTTTAGAGATTTAAATGGCATAAAAGTAAAAAACTAATATGATATAGAAAATAGCCGTATTTCTTACGGCTATTTTTTTAGACAAGAAAAATAGGAGAGTAATATGAAAAATAAAATTGTAAAAAGATTATTGGGATTAATACCAATGTTATTTTTTATATCATTAGTGTCATTTTTATTAATGCAAATGGCACCGGGAGACCCGCTTCAAGCATATATAACACCACAAATGAATCCTGATGATATAGAAAGAATAAGAGTAAGTATGGGATTGGACCAACCAATTATAGTCCAATACTTTAAATGGCTAATAAACGCAGTACAGGGTAATTTAGGATATTCTTTAATAAGTCATAGACCAGTTTTTCAAGTGATTATGGAAAGACTTCCAAGTACACTCTTAATCACAGTTACAGCATTAGTATTGTCAATATTAGTTGCTATACCAGTTGGGCTTGTGTCAGGATATAAAAAAGATTCCATTGTAGATAAGGTATTAAATGTAATTTCATATTTAGGAATATCAATACCAAGTTTTTGGTTCGCCATGATGCTTATATATACTTTTTCGTTAAAATTAGGCTTATTACCTAGTGTTGGCATGAGAACTGTAGGGGTAGAAAATACTGTAGACCTACTTAAACACATGATAATGCCGGTAATTATTCTTAGCTATTATAATATTTGTGTATTTACTAGATATATAAGGTCCAGTACTATTAGTCAACTTAGAGAGGACTACGTACTTACGCAAAGAGCTTATGGTGCAACTACTAAAGATATATTATTTAAGCATGTATTTAAAAATACTTTATTACCTGTTATAACAATATTTGCAATGTCACTTCCACAACTTGTAACAGGAGCTTTTATAACAGAGACAATTTTTGGATGGCCTGGAATGGGACAATTAGGGATAAACTCAATTTTTGGATATGATTATCCTGTTGTTATGGGAATAACTATGTTTTCCTCTCTAATATTAATAATCGGAAACTTAATTGCGGATATATTATATGAGTTAATAGATCCAAGAATTAAAGCATAAATGGGAGGAAAGATAAATGGTAGAAAGATTAAAAAATAATTTCAAAGATAATAAATTAGCCATAATGGCCCTTGCTATTATAGGAATATTATGTATTGCTTGTATACTAGCATTCTTAAGTCCTTTTGATCCAAATAAAATAGATCCAGTTAATGGACTTAAATCACCTGGTGGAGGTAATATATTTGGAACTGATAATATGGGAAGAGACTATTTTACAAGGTCTTTATATGGAGGAAGAGTTTCTTTAACAGTAGGTTTTTTATCTATGTTAATTTCTACAGCATTTGGCACAATTGTAGGAACTATAAGTGGTTACTTTGGTGGAAAAATAGATGGTTTTATAACTAGATTTATAGATATATTAATGTGTATACCAACATTTTTCTTGATTCTAGTGATAAATTCATACTTAGGGTCTGGTATCCAAAATATAATTTTTGTAATTGGATTTTTAGGATGGATGAGCATTGCTAGAGTAGTAAGGGCTGAAACTTTATCAGTTAAAGAAAGAGAATATATATTGTATGCAAAGTCTGTAGGCCAAAGTCATTTTAATATTATTTTTAAACACATAATACCGAGTATACTTCCTACTATAATCGTTGCATCTAGTATCAATATAGCAAGTGCAATACTTATGGAATCATCTCTTAGTTTCTTAGGTTTAGGAGTACAGCAACCAAATGCATCTTGGGGTAGTATGTTAAAGGATGCACAAGCTTACTTAGGACAAGCACCATATATGGCAATGTTCCCAGGTATGTTTATATTATTAACAGTGCTAAGTTTTAACTTGATTGGTGATACTTTAAGATCAACATTTGAGGCTAAGGCAAATGATAGGTAGGTGGAAAGAATGAATAATATACTAGAAGTAAAAAACTTAAAAACGTCTTTCTTTACAAAACAAGGTGAAGTACAAGCCGTAAGAAAAGTAAGTTTTAATATAGGAAGAAAAGAAATTGTAGGGTTAGTTGGGGAAAGTGGTAGTGGAAAGAGTATAACTTCAAAATCCATAATGGGTCTAATAAGTAGCCCAGGAAAAGTAGTGGGCGGAGAAATACTATTTGGAGGTAGAGACTTAGCTAAGTTAAATGAAAGTGAAATGAGAAAAATAAGAGGAAATGAAATTTCTATGATTTTTCAAGATTCAATGACAGCTTTAAACCCACTTATAAAAGTAGGCAAACAAATAAGTGAAGTACTAATGAGACACCAAAAAGTTAACAAAAATGAAGCTAGAAAAAAGGCAATAGATTTACTTAGAATGGTAGGAATACCATCACCAGAAGTAAGGGTTGATAATTATCCACATGAATTTAGTGGAGGTATGAGACAAAGAGTCTGTATAGCTATGGCTATGAGTTCATCACCTAAATTGTTAATAGCAGATGAACCTACTACAGCATTAGATGTGACCATACAAGCACAGATTTTAAGGTTAATTAAAAATCTGAACAAAGAAAATGAAAGCTCAACTATTTTAATAACTCATGACCTTGGAGTAGTCTATAATACTTGTGACAAAGTTATAGTAATGTACGGTGGACAAATTATGGAAACTGGAACAGTGAAGGAAATATTTGAAAGCCCTAAACATCCGTATACCATAGGTCTTTTAAAGTCTATACCAAAGAGTAACTCATATGAAAAAGAAAGACTAGTTCCAATTCAAGGCTCACCACCTAATTTGCTTAATCCACCAAGTGGATGTCCTTTCTATGATAGATGTGATAAGAAAGATGATATTTGTAAAAAAACTATTGAAACAAATGTATTAAGTAAAACACATAAAGTAAATTGTGCAAAATTAAGCGAGGATGAGAAAAATGAATTTGGTAGAAGTTAAGAATTTAAAAAAATACTTCACTCAAGGTATTGGAATCTTGAAAAGAGATATTAAAGAAGTTAAAGCAGTAGATGATGTAAGTTTTAATATAAAAAAAGGAGAAACTTTAGGATTAGTTGGAGAGAGTGGGTGTGGTAAATCCACTTTAGGAAGAACTTTAATAAGGCTTTATGAAGTAACAGATGGAGAAATATTATTTGATGGAGAAGATATAAGCAAAAAGAACGAAAAAGAATTAAAATCTTTCAGAAAAAGAATTCAAACTATTTTTCAAGATCCTTATGCTTCATTAAACCCAAATATGATGGTAAAAGATATAATAAAAGAGCCTCTTGATATCCATACAGACTATTGTAATAAAGAAAAAGAAGCAATTGTTTATGAAATGCTAGAAAAGGTAGGTCTATCTAGAGACTGTGCTAGAAAGTATCCCCATGAATTTAGTGGGGGGCAAAGGCAAAGAATTGGTATAGCAAGAGCATTATCAGTTAAGCCAGATTTTGTTTTTTGTGATGAACCTATTTCAGCATTAGATGTATCTATACAAGCTCAAGTTATTAATTTACTAGAAGATTTACAAAAGGAATTTGATGTAACCTATCTTTTTATTGCACATGATTTATCTATGGTTAGACATATTTCAGATAGAGTATGTGTCATGTACCTAGGTAAAATTGTAGAAATTGGTAATAGTGAGGATATATATATAAATCCTAAACATCCTTATACTAAAGCCTTGCTTAGTAGTATACCATCTATTGATAATGAAAGAATGGAAGAGATATTGGAGGGTGATGTTCCTAATCCAATAAATCCTCCCTCTGGATGTAGCTTTAGAACTAGATGCAAATTATGCGAAGAAATATGTACAAAAGAAGAGCCAAAGGCAAAAATATATGAAAATAATCAGATAGTTTATTGCCACTTAATGTAAAACACAGACTATAAGTCTGTGTTTTTATTATTTATAAAACTTATATTTATATGATTAAAATTAAGGAATATATTTTTCTACAAAATCATTTATTGTAAGCCAATAAAGATAAGGTGAAATTAAATCTGAATTTGCATGCTCAGCACCTTCAATAGTTAATTTTTCCTTTGGAGATTTAGTGGCATTATATAACTTGTCCATCATAGAATAAGGAACAAATTTATCACTATCACCATGAATATAAAGAATGGGCACAGTAGACTTTTTTACTGCATCTATGGCGGAAGCTTCTTTAAAAGAATATCCAGCTCTTAATTTAGTAATAATATTAGTAACATTTAGGACATAAGATGTCGGTACGTTTAAATAAGTTTCTAATTCATAACTAAATTCATCCCAAACGGAAGTATAAGCACAATCAGATATAATAGCCTTCACATTAGGAGGTAAATCCTCTCCTGAAGCCATTAAAACCGTGGCAGCACCCATAGAAGTACCATGAAGAACTATTTTAGAATTTGAATTATTTTGAATTATAAAGTTAATCCAACTTATTATATCTAGTCTATCGTCCCAACCCATTCCAATATAATCACCTTCACTCCTTCCATGACTTCTTAGGTCTGGAATTAACACATTATATCCCATTTCATAAAAGTATTTTGCTTTAACACTCATTAATTTACCGCTACCACCATAACCATGAACAACAATCGCCCATTTATCAGTATTATTATTTTGATTTATTGTATAAGCATGTAAATTTAAATTATCATTTGATTCAATATAACTCTCGGTATAATTAGACTCTTTTTCAAGCCATTTTTCATCATCTCGTAGTTTATCCCCGTTATGATCTGCATAAACTATATCTTTTGAATAATTTGCATTTACTGCTAAATTATAAAAGAATATTCCTACCAAAGAACTAACCCCTAGGCATCCAATCAAGAGTACAAGCGAAAGGGTTATTATTATTTTCTTAATTTTTTTCATACATAATACCCCCATAAAGATTTAAGAAATATATTATCATATGTTGCTTATATTTTGACGTAGTATCATTTGGAATAAGTGATAAAAAATGTAATATATCACAGGATATAGTCTTTATTACTGGCTTTATAACTTATATATATAATTTATACTCTATTAATTATATATATAAAAGTAGTAGAATTATAAAGGACATTATTTCACAAAGTGAGACGACAAATGTCCTTTTATAAGAGAAATATAAAGACTATTTAAAAAAAATACTTATTGATACTATATAAATATGAAGGAGATAAAAATGATAAAAGCAACAAGTAGACAAAGAGGAATAATAAATGCAATTATAAGTTCTGATGGTTATATAAGTGGAAATGATTTAGCAAAAATAAATCAGATATCTGTAAAAACAGTACAAAGAGAGATAAAGGATATAAATGATTTTTTACAATCATACAATTGTGAAATAATTTCTAAAAGAAGTCATGGATATAAAATAAAATATGAGAATTACGACGATTACAAAGTGCTAAAAAGTATAGTTGGAGAAATCGATTGCAACTGTATGTACACCTTAGAAGAAAATAGGGTGGAATGGCTAATTAGAAAGCTAGCATTTCTATATGTGGATAGCGAAACAGAATCAATAAAACAAGATGAGTTATGTGATGAGTTATTTATAAGTTTATCTACATTAAAAAATGATTTAAAAGTCGTAAAAAATATATTACATAATTATGACTTAAAATTATCCCGCAAAGGAAATTCAGGTGTTTATATTAGTGGTGATGAAGCTAAGTTTAGATACTTTTTATCTGATTATATTGTTCATAAAATAGGACAAGAAAAATCAGGTACTATTTTAGAAATGATAGATACAAAATCTTCAGAAAGTATTAAATCTATAATAATTGATGTAATAAACAGATATGACTTAAACATTACTGATTTAGGATTTGATAATTTATTCAATCATATAGTTATTACTATTACAAGAATAAAAAATGACAAGATTATCAATGAAGAAAAAGTAAAGAATATACCAGCAGATGAAATGGAATATGAAGCATCATTAAATCTTTGTAGGCAAATATGTAAGTTGACGGAAATTCAATTTCCAACAGCAGAAGTTGTGTATATATATCAGCATTTAAAATCTCAAAACAGATTATTTAAAGATGATAACTATTCCATAGATGAAGAAGATAGTAAAAATTTAAAAACTATAAGAAAGTCTTTAAAAGAGATTTATTTACAAATAGGTATAGATTTTACTCATGATGAAATACTGGAAAATGGTCTTCTTGTTCACTTAAAAAGTGTTCTTCACAGAATACAATACAAAATGAAAATAAGAAATAATCTGCTAGACCAAATAAAGAAAAACTATGTACTAGCTTACGAGCTATCAAACTTCTTGGCTAAAGCAATAGAAGAAGATATGAATGTGGAAGTAGATGAGAATGAAGTTGGATTTTTGGCACTACATTTTGGTGGTGCACTAGAAAGGATGAACATAAAGGGAAGAAAAGATAGACTTCGAGTAATTGTTATATGTGCATCTGGCATGGGAACATCCATACTTCTAAGAAGCAAATTATCAAATAGATTTGGATCTAAAATTCAGATTTGTGGAGTATATCCATCTTATAAATTGGAGGAGTTAGATTTTAAAGATATTGACTTGATAATTTCAACTATTAATCTACAGTACAAAAACTTACCTATTATAAATGTATCACCTATTCTAAGTGATACAGATATGAATAAAATAAATCATTTTATAAGTAAAGGAAATGAAAATTACAAACTAGATATAAAATCATACTTTAAAGATGAAATATTCTCACCAAACTTAAATAAGGATAATTACTTAGATGTGGTAGAATACATGTCCAATAAAATGTATGAATTAGGATATATAGACGAAGTAATGAAAAATTCCTTTATAGAAAGAGAACAACTTTCATCAACAGAAATAGGGAATATGGTTGCCATTCCTCATGCACTAGTTGGAGAAGTGAAAAAGCCTGGAATTTATGTAGCAATTTTGGAAGAACCAATAAAATGGGTATACTCAGAAGTTCAACTAGTAATGATGATAGCCATAAATAAAGAGGTATTTCTAGAACATGAAAATTTATTCTTGGACATATATAACCAAGTTGATGAAATGTATAAAGTTGAAAAAATAATTAACAAAAAAGATTTGAATTATATTAAAAAATTATATTAATAAAGGGAGATTAGGATTATGAAAAAAATAGTAGTAGCATGTGGAGCAGGAATAGCAACATCAACAGTAGCAATACAAAAATTAAAAGCTGGATTTGAAAAAAGAGGCTTAGGAGGACAAGTTTCATTTACTCAATGTACAGTAGCAGAATTACCAGGAAAAGTTGCAGGACATGATATGGTTGTTACTACAGCTCAATTTAGCCAAAGTGTGGATATACCAGTTATATCAGGATTACCTTTTATAACAGGATTAGGAGTAGATAAATTAATGGATGATATAGTTGCAAAACTAGGAATGTAGGTGGAATGAATGTTAAGCAAGGACCTAGTATTTTTAGATGTAGAATATAAAACTAGTGATGAATTTTTAAATTCTATAGCAGATGAACTATTAGAAAAAGGATATGTAAAAGAGTCTTTTAAAGATGCAATTATAAAAAGAGAAGAAGAATATCCGACTGCCATAGGAACTGAAAAATATAACTTAGCTATACCTCATACAGATTCAGAACATGTAAATAAGCCAGGAGTAGCATTTGTAAGATTAAAAAATGAATGTGAATTTAAAGAAATGTGTACCAATAATGATATTAATGTAAATATGGCATTTGTATTATTAGTTACTCAAAAAGAAGAACAAGTAAGCCTTTTATCAAAATTAATGGGATTATTTGGAGAAAATGAATTTTTAGAGAGTTTATATAATGAGCAAGACCCATCAGTAATAGTAGAAGTTTTAAATAACAAAATATCATAAAAAATAATAAATAGGGGGAATAGTAATAATGGATATATTACAAAAGTTAGTTGACTTAGGTCCTTCAGTAATGATGCCAATAATATTTGCAGTATTTGCAGTATGTTTAGGCGTCAAGCTAGCAAATGCTATAAAATCAGGACTTCTAATAGGAATAGGATTTATAGGTTTAAATGCAATAATAACAATATTAACAGAAAATTTAGGACCAGCAGCAGAAGCAATGGTTAAAAACTTTGGATTAAACTTAAATGTACTTGATGTTGGTTGGCCAGCAGCTTCAGCAATAGCATTTGGTTCAACAGTTGGTGTTTTAATAATACCTTTAGGAATAATAATAAATGTTGTAATGTTACTTACAAGAACAACTAGAACAGTAAATATAGATATATGGAATTTCTGGCATTTCGCTTTCACAGGTTCTTTAGTTTACATGCTAACAGGAAGTTTACCAATAGCTTTAGTGATGTCAGCAGTAAATATGATAGTTACAATGGTTCTTGCAGATAGAACTGCTCCTTTGGTAGAAAAAGAATTAGGACTTCCTGGAATATCAATTCCTCATGGCTTCTCAGCATCTTATGTGCCAATAGCATGGTTAGCAAATAAAATATTAGATTTTATACCAGGAATAAATAAAATAAAGTTAGATGCAAATGATATACAAAAGAAATTTGGGGTATTTGGAGATCCAGCTATATTAGGAACATCAATAGGTGTAATACTTGGATTACTTGCAAAATATGATGTGAAAGGGACTTTAAACTTAGCTGTAGTAATGGGTGCTGTACTTGTACTTACTCCAAAAATGGCAGCAGTATTGATGGAAGGCTTAATGCCAGTGTCTGAAGCAGTACAATCTTTAATTCAACGTAAATTTGAAGGAAAAGCTAAGCTTTACATAGGATTAGACTCAGCAGTAAGTGTTGGTCACCCAGTTACACTAGCAGTTTCACTAGTTTTAGTGCCAGTAACATTAATATTAGCTTTAATAATACCAGGAAATCAATTCTTACCATTTGCATCATTAGCAGGATTACCATTTATGTTTGTTTTGATTACTCCACTTGTAAGAGGAGATTTCTTTAGAGCATTTATAGTAGGTATTATAGTTGTAGGAGCAGGGCTACTAATAGGAACAAGTATGTCTCCGCTATTTACAGAAGCAGCACTAGCAGCTAAGTTTGCTATACCAAATGGAGCTACAATGATATCAAGTATTGACTACGGTTCAAGTCCACTTCCATGGCTAATAGTTAAGTTGACTGAGTTAAAAACAATAGGAATAGGAGCATTAATAGCTTCAACAGTTGGAATTATGTTATGGAATAGAAGATTAATATTAAAAGAAGATCAAGCAACAGAAGAAGTAAATAATTTAGATCAAGCAAATTAATTCCTTAATTTTGGTAAAATATAAAAAGTAAGTCTCTTTAATAAGAGACTTACTTTTTTAATGCTTTATAAACTTCATATTCAAGTGAGGCATTACATTTGCCACAAGCAGTACCTGCCTTTGTAGTTTTTCTAATATCATTTATTCCACGGCACCCATTATTTAGAGCATCCATAATGTCATAATTATAAATATTATAACAAGAACAAATTTTTTTAGGTTTATTAGAATTTATTATTTTAAATTTCTTGTTTTTTTTAATTAATTTACTAAACATAAATTTATCCTCCTAAAGCTTATATAGATATTAAATTTTATACCCAATTATAGTTTTTAACATCAAATTAAATAAATTGTAAATGCATATAATATATATTTCTGCTACATTTATAAATATATTCTATATAAATATTATTAAATGGGAGGTATAATATGAAAAATATAAATATGGTGATTAATACTGTATATTTTCTTATAGGAGTACTAATAGTATTAGCTATGGGTGAGTTAAGTGAAATTTGTATTAATTTAAAACAAACTTCTTATGATTCTATATATGACTATTTAATAATGTTAGTAGAATTTGGTGGATACATGATTTTAGGTTTTTGGATAGGGATTAAAGATATTTATACTGAGTTCAAGAAAGATGGAAAGTGGAAGTTATTGAATTATAGATTTATTATAATATTCATATTTGCTATGATATCAATTTCTTCTTATTTTATATACTTAAATTTCACTATATTAAATAGTTTAACTTTGGTGCTTTTTGCTCTTTCAGGATATATTTTATCTCAATCATTTAAAAAAGTTGAGGAATAGTAAAAAATATTTTTATTTTACCTTATTATTATTTTTTATATAAAAAACTGATAAAAATTCCTAAATTATTTCAAATAACTTAATACCAATGGTATAATAATATTGGTATTACTTACTGAATGAAAGGGGTAGAGATTATGGGAATAACATTAGCTAAAGGTCAAAAAGTTAGTTTAACAAAAGGAAATCCAGGACTAAAAAATATTATGGTAGGTTTAGGATGGGATACTAATAAATATGATGGTGGATTTGACTTTGATTTGGATGCATCAGCATTTCTATTAGGAAGTAATGACAACGTAACACAAGATACTGATTTTATATTTTATAATAATCCAAAGCATTCTTTAGGAGCTGTGGAGTATTTAGGAGATAATAGGACTGGTGAAGGTGATGGAGATGATGAAGAAATATTACTAAACTTATCATTAGTTCCAGAAAATATAAATAAGATTGCTTTTACTGTAACAATTCATGAAGCAATGGAAAGAAGACAAAATTTTGGGCAAGTAAGTAACTCATATATCAGAGTTATTAATAAAGATAATAATGAAGAATTATTAAAATTTGACCTTGGAGAAGATTTTAGTATAGAAACAGCAGTAGTTGTAGCTGAAATATATAGACATAATGGAGAATGGAAGTTTAATGCGCTAGGGTCAGGATTTGAAGGTGGATTAGAAGCTTTATGCAAAAACTTTGGTATTAATTTATAGAAAGATACTTATTAGAATATAAAATGTATTAATTAATATGGAGGTTATATAATGGGAATAACTTTAAAAAAGGGAGAAAAAATTAATCTTACAAAAGGAAATCCAGGATTAAAAAATATTAAATTAGGATTAGGATGGGATATTAACAGCTTTGATAGTGGTTACGACTATGATTTAGATGTAAGTGTATTCATGGTAGGGGAATCAGGTAGAGTAGAAAGAGATGAAGATTTTGTATTCTACAATAATTTAAAACATATCTCTGGGGCAGTAGAACATTTAGGTGACAACAGAACCGGAGAAGGCGATGGTGATGATGAAGAAATCTTAGTTGATTTAAAATTAATTCCTAATCATATACAAAAAATAGCAGTTGCCGTAACAATTTATGAAGCTAAAGAAAGAAGACAAAATTTTGGACAAGTAAGCAATTCATACATAAGAGTTTTAAATTCTGAAAATGAAGAAGAAATACTAAGATATGATCTTGGTGAAGAATTTAGTATAGAAACTGCCATAGTAGCATGTGAATTATACAAATACAATGGTGAATGGAAATTTAGCGCAGTAGGATCAGGGTTTGAAGGTGGTCTAGAAGCTTTATGTAAAAATTATGGATTAAATGTATAAAATAGGGGGAAATACTTATGTCAATTAGTTTGAAAAAGGGAGAAAAAATAGATTTAAAGAAATCCAATCCAGGGCTTAGTTCTTTACTAGTTGGGCTTGGATGGGACCCAGTTACTCAAAAAGGAGGAGGGTTCTTAAGTAGTTTATTTGGCGGAGGAGGAGCAGATGTAGATTGTGATGCATCAGTTTTTATGCTAAATGAAAAAGGTCAAATGAACAACAGTAAAGACTTAATTTATTTTGGGAATTTAAAAAGTACTTGTAAATCTATTGTTCATACAGGTGATAACTTAACTGGAGATGGCGATGGTGACGATGAACAAATTTTAGTAAATTTAAATAAAATACCATCTGATGTTGATAAACTTTTATTTGTAGTCAATATTTATGATTGTGTAAGTAGAAGACAACATTTTGGAATGATAAAAAATGCTTTTATAAGAGTTGTAGATAGAGATACAAATAAAGAAATAGCAAAATATAATTTAACAGATGACTATAGTGATAAGACAGCTCTTATAGTAGGTACAATATATAGATATAAAGACACTTGGAAATTCTCAGCAATAGGAGAAGGAACTAGAGATACATCTTTAAGAGATATAAGAGAGAATTTAGCCAGAGTAGAATGTGCATATGGGGTATAAAAAATGAAATTTTTTAATGAAAAACAAGACAAAGTACTAAAAGAACTAGCGGTTACCGTAGAAACAGGAATAGAATCCAAAGAGATTGATTCTAGAAGAAATAAATATGGTTTCAACGAATTTACACCAAAAGAAGAAGGTAGTTTTTTTGATGACTTAAAGGAAGCTTTAAGTGAACCAATGATAGTAATATTAATCGCAGCAGCAATAATAAGTGCAGTTGTTGGTGAAACACATGATGCTATAGGTATAATATGTGCCATAGCTATAGGTGTAGGAATAGGAATGGTTACAGAAGGTAAATCTAAAAAAGCAGCAGAGGCACTTTCAAAATTAACAGAAAATATAGAAGTTAAAGTGCTTAGAGACGGAAAAGTACAACAAATTCCTAAAAATGAATTACTTCCTGGAGATATAGTTTATATTGAAACAGGAGACATGGTTCCAGCAGATGGGAGACTTATAGAATCTGTAAACTTAAAAGTTAGAGAAGATATGTTAACAGGAGAATCTGATGATGTATCCAAAAATGCAGATATTACAATACCAATGGAAAAAATAGAATCAAAAGGTCAAACAATAGAACAAGAGCCTATACCTGCTAAACAAATAAATATGGTATTTGGTGGTACACTAGTTGCCTATGGTAGAGGAACTATGGTAGTTACGTCTATTGGTGATGATAGTGAAATGGGTAGAATTGCTCAAAACCTAAGTGATGAAGATGAAGAAACACCACTACAATTAAAACTTGGAAATCTTGGTGCTATGATAGCCAAAGTTTCTAGTGCAATAGCAGGTTTACTATTTATATTTATGATTTTCAAAATGGTTATGAACAACACATTAAATATTGATATGTCAGGATTTATGCCATTCTTAGAATCAATAGGACCAGCTAAAACTGCATTTACAGTATGTGTTGCCTTAATAGTTGCAGCTGTACCAGAAGGTTTGCCAACTATGATAAATATGACATTAGCAATAACTATGCAAAAAATGGCTAAAATAAATGCCTTAGTTACTAAAAAAGAAGCTTGTGAAACTATAGGTTCTGTTTCAGTAATTTGTTCAGATAAAACAGGAACATTAACTCAAAATAGAATGACTGTAGAAGTAGCATATGTAGATGGAAGATATATAGATGGAAATGATATAAATACAAATAGTTTCTTTGAAGAAAACTGTTTAATAAACTCTACAGCTGATATTGAGCATAGTGAAGAAGAAGTAAAATATTTAGGTAGTGCAACAGAATGTGCTCTGCTTTTATATAATAAGGAGAAAGATTATAGAAAAATAAGAAGCAGTGCAGATGTGACATCTCAAAAACCATTTACTTCAGATACAAAAAGAATGAGCTCATTAGTTGCAAATGGTGATTCTTATCTATTGTTAACTAAAGGAGCACCAGAAGTACTATTAGATTTATGTACTTTTGTCCAAAAAGGTGAAAACATAATACCTATAACTGAAGAAATAAAAACAGATATATTAAAAGAAATAGAAAAACTACAAGTTAAATCAATGAGAACTTTAGGATTTGCTTATAAGCAAATTTCATCAGGTGGCCAAGAGGCTGAAGTAGCTTTAACACTTGAAAATGAAACAATAGATATATCTTTAGAAGAAAACAACCTAGTATTTAGTGGATTTGTAGGTATAAGAGATCCACTTAGACCAGATGTTGTTGAATCAGTGAAAGTAGCTAATCATGCTGGTGTTGCTGTAAAAATGCTTACAGGCGACAACATAATCACAGCAAAAGCAATTGGTGAAGAATTAGGATTATTAAAAAATAATATGAGAGCTGTTGAAGCTTCTTATATTGACACATTAAGTGATGAAGAATTAAGAGAAGAAATAAAAACAATATCTATAGTTGCTAGAAGTAAACCAGACAGCAAAATGAGAATAGTATCAGCACTACAATATAATAACGAAGTAGTTGCAGTTACAGGAGATGGAATAAATGATGCTCCAGCTTTATCTAAAGCAGATGTTGGTATAGCTATGGGTATATCTGGAACAGAAGTTTCTAAAAGTGCTGCAGATATTATATTAACTGACGATAGTTTTTCAACAATTGTTAAAGGTATAAAATGGGGTAGAGGAATATACGATAACTTCCAAAGATTCGTTCAATTCCAATTAACAGTAAATGTGGTTGCCTTCTTAATAGCAATAATATCTCAAGTGTTAGGTCAAGAAATGCCATTTACAACTATACAATTATTGTGGGTAAACATAATAATGGATGGACCTCCAGCATTAGCTCTTGGACTAGAGCCAGTAAGAGATTTTGTTTTAAATAGAAAACCTGTAAACAGAAATGCTAATATAATATCTAAATCAATGATAAGAACAATAATTTTAAATGCATTATTTATAACAGGTTTATTACTTGCACAATCTACATTCAATATATTAAATGTAACACCAGAAGAAAATGAAACAGTAATGTTCTCATTATTTGCATTCTTGGCTTTATTTAATGCATTTAACTGTAGAGAATTTGGTAGTGATAGTATAATACCAAACTTCACAAAGAATAAACTTGCATTACAAATAATATCTGTAACAGGAATAGCACAAATTTTCTTTGTACAAATATTCCAAGACTTCTTTAACTCTGTATCATTAAGTTTTGGATTATGGATAAAAATAATACTAGTTGCTGCATCAATAGTAGTAGTTAATGAAATAGTGAAATTAGTAATAAGATTGTTTAACCCAAAAACAGAGAAAAGTGAAGAACTAGCAACTGAAAATGCTTAAAGATAATATCCCCATTCTTTTTAAGGATGGGGATAATTAAAAATAATAATTAAATTTGAGGAGGATAAAATGAGTAATTCTAAAGTCTTTGAAAAAATATTCTCCAGCCAAATAGATAGGGAAAATTACACAATTACTAGTGGATATACGAATTATTTTATTTCATATATAGGATTAGAAGATGAAGATTTGTATAATTTAGAAATCTTCAAAACAAAATATAATATTGATAATAGGAAAGATATAGCCTTATTTAGTAGTAGTTTGCCAAATCCTAGTGATTTTGATATGATAAACTATTTCAAAAATAAATTAAGTAATTATAGAAATAATTTAGAACATATGGACATTAGAATAATTTCAAATGAAAAAATAAACAACAATATAAAAAAATCATTTGATAAGGTTTTAAAAGAAGAAGAAAAGCAATTTAATAATGAAAGAGTTAAGGAAAATTTTATTATCAAGGTTATGTCGTGGATAAAAACTTATGTAGATCCCTTAACTATAAATAAAGATGATGCACCAAAAATTATTTTTTATGGAGAGATAAAAAAACATGAAGCATATTTCTTAGCGATATTATATTTAGCTGGTTTTGATGTATTATATCTAAATCCTAATTCATCAAGCAATATAGTAGTTTTAAACAAAGACTTATATAAAATAGAAGAAATTGTAAAAGAAAATGTTGAAGATATGCTTACTTTTGAAGAGAGAGTTGCTCTTGGAGAAAAAGTGAATAAAGGATCTATAAAAAAAGCAATGACTATAGGGGCACAGGCATCACAAAGAATAAGTAATGAGTTATTAAATGAATCTGGATTTATTAAGCCGTGGCAGCTACAAGATAGAAAGATAAAAAACGTTTTATTGACTTCAACTATGGAGGAAATATCTATTTATTGGAACCAACCTTTAAAGCTAAGACCTGGTTTTAATTTCGATAATAATTATATAGAGGTGTCTGTATTCTTTTCTAAAATAAATGGAGTATACAATGATAAACATGAATATCGAAACTTTGTAAAAATATTAAAAGGACCAAGAGAATATGTTAATTTCATTGATTTAAAAGATGGATTTGAACAATTGGCTAAACCATTTACAAATGATGCTTTTAGCTTATCTTTTATACTTGATTCAAAGGGAGTAATAGATAAAAAATCTGTTTTACAAGAAAAAAGTTATTCAATATCAACTTTAGGCAAACCTCAGCAAACTATGATTTTAGAAAAGGTAGAAGAAATTATAGCAAGTAATGTATTTATTGATGAATTAAATCGAGAAGATAGGATAAAAGGTTTATTTACAGTCTTAAACATGGATAAAAAATTTGTACATATGATAAATAACTTTGATTATGCTTTAATTAATCCAAAGTTAGTTGTTTATATGGAAGAAGCCGTAGTATTTGATAAGGAAATTGGATTTTTATTACTTTTACTATCAAAAATAGGATTTGATATTATTATATTATCACCAGGTGGAGACAACTGCATTGAAAATGTAATATCTTCTAAAGTAATAGATATTCACAGGCTGGATAAAATGATTTATCAATTTGATTTAGATGAAAAAGAAGAAGAGGAAAAAAGTATATTAAAAAAATTATTTAGTAAAAGGGGATTATTTTAATGGGAATAAATCTTAATAATTTATCTAGGGACAATAAAAACACACCACAGGTTATTAATAATACAGAAGTAAATAATACTGAAGAAAATTTTGATATCGTGGAATATACAAATAAGAAAAAGCAAGAACTTAGACAATCTAGAGAAGTAGAAGCGTTAACATCTCTTATAGAAGTAGAAAATCCAAATACGATTCTTGAATTTGGTCGTCCAGCAGCAGAAGGAATCGCTAGAATATCAAATAGTTTACTAAACACTATTAAAATGAATAAGAACGAAGAAAATTCAAAAATGATAGAACAGTTAGCTAAAATAATGGATAGATTTGATTTAGATGATTTCCAAGAAACTAAAGAACCATCATTTTTGCAAAAGATATTTAAAAAAGCTAGTAATGCTATAGAGCTTATGTTCCAAAAATATGAGACTTTAGGTGGAGAAGTTGAAAAGATTCAAATAGAATTAGAAAAGTATGAAAGAGAAATACAAACATCTAATAAGCAATTGGGAGCTATGATAAACGAAAACTTTAATTTCTACGAAGAACTTCAAAAGTATATAGTTGCTGGTGAAATGGCAATAGAAGAAATGGATAATGAAATTTTACCTCATTTCAAAAACTTGGCAGAAACTAGTGGAAATCAAATGGATGTGGTTAATTTTCAAGAACTTACTAAAGTATATGATATGTTAAATCAAAGGGTTTATGATTTAAGAATAGCTGAAAATATAGCAATACAAACTATACCAATGCTTAGAGGAATGCAACATAATAACTATGGTTTAATAAGAAAAATAAATAGTGCTTTTGTTGTTACTTTACCAGTATTTAAACAATGTTTATCTCAAGCAATTTTGTTAAAGAAACAAGAATTACAAACAAAATCTTTACAAGCTCTTGATGATAAAACAAATGAGTTACTTATAAGAAATGCTCAAAACGTAACATCACAAAGTATACAAATAGCTAAAATGGCAAATTCAAGTTCTATACAAATAGAAACTTTAGAGAAAATGCATAGTACAATTAAAAGTGGAATAGAGGAAACTCTAAGAATAGAAGCTATGAACAGAGAATCAATAAAAGATAATACTAAGAGATTAGAAGAACTTAATACATCTATAATTTACAATAAATAAATTGACAGAAATACAAAGGACGTTAGTTCTTTGTATTTATCTTTTTGGAGGCGTGAAAATTGAGATACTTTGATTTTATAGGTAAAGAAGATAGAAAGAGGCTATTTTTTAAAGAGCCAGAAGAATTTAATAAAAATACAGATATAAATATATTGAAGTATGCTCTAGGAGCTTTTTTATATATACCAGCCACACAGTATAACATGATGTATAAAAATATTATGGGAAATGTAAAATGTTCTAGACCTTTGGCTATATGTTTAGAAGATTCAATAGGCACAAGTGGAGAGGAAGAAGCAATTCAAAATTTATCATTAGTACTAAATAATATAAAAGGAGAAATTAAAGATAGTGAAAGACCACTTATTTTTATTAGAACAAAAAATCCTACACAACTAGAAAAAATAAAAAATATTATTTATGAAAACAAAGAGATGTTAACAGGAATTCTTGTTCCAAAAGCAAATAGTATTATTATCGAAAAATGCATTGAAGTACTAGACACCATAAATCTAGATAAAATTTATTTGTTACCTATAATTGAAAGCAAAGAATTTATATATAAAGAGAGCAAAGAAAAAGCATTTTTAGATTTATATAATACTTTAATTAAACATAAATCTAGAATACTTAATATTAGAGTGGGGATAACAGATATTCTTGGTATTTTTGGAATAAGAAGAAGTAAGAATATTTCCATATATGAAAATATTATTTGTACAAACTTTATAAATGATATTATTACATATTTATCTAGAGAAGAATTAGACATCCCTATTAGTGGTGGTGTATCAGAATTTTATGATATAAGTAATAAAAAGATCAAAGAAGAATATGTTAAAGAAATATTGTTAGATAAATTCCATGGATTAGTTGGAAAAACAGTAATACATCCAAATCAAGTAGCAATAGTACAAGCTCTTTGTGCAGTAAGTTATGAAGATTATATGGATGCAAAGATGATTTTAGAAAGTATACAAAGTAAGTATGGTGTTAGTAGAAGTATATCAGGGCAACGTATGAATGAAGTTAATCCTCATCTTTTATGGGCTAAAAAAATCATCATGTTATCTAAAATATATGGAGTATTAAATGAGGGGATAGACTATAATGACTTACTTAAATTTTAACTGTGATTTAGAAATTAAAGAAAATGTACTAGGCTTAAATCTAGAAGACTTTCTAGAAATAGCAGTAAGAAATAATGACAAAAGAAGATTTTTATTTGTGTCTAAAGTTCTTGGTAAGCATATTGCTTGTAGAGCAAAAGATATGGACAATTTGGGGAAATTAATAGTGGAAGCTTATAATAAAAAAAGAAATCCGTCTAGTGGAGTTGTAATCTCCTTTGCGGAGACAGGAACTGCCATAGGACATAGTGTATTTAATTATATGGAAAATGATTATGAATTTTTACATACTACTAGAGAAAGTGTGGAAGGTTTTGAAAGTTTAGACTTTTTAGAGGAACATTCTCATGCTACTAATCATAATCTTTATTTTAATAAAATAAAAAATTTTGAATTAGGAGAAGAAGTTGTACTTGTAGATGATGAAGTAACGACTGCAAATACTTGTATAAATCTTATTAAGAAAATACATAAATTGTACCCAAAAGAAAGATATACAATTTGTTCTATATTAAACTGGGTAGAAGGCGAAAATTTAAAAAGAATAAAACAATTGGAGAAGGATCTAAACTGTTCTATAGAATTTGTATACTTATTTAAAGGTGAGTTTGAATTTAAATTAAATGATTTAAATATCGATGATAATAAAATTAAAAATGATAAATTTTTTGAAGATAAAAATGAAAATATTCAAATAAATTATATAAATCTAGATATGGATGATTACATTGGAAAAAAAAGATATGTAAAATATACTGGTAGATTTGGACTTAATAAAATAGAACAAAACAAGTTAAAAGACATAGTAAAAAGAGAGTCTAAGAAACTTAATATAGAAGATAAAAATGCTAAAGTATTATTTTTAGGAACGGAAGAATTTATGTATATACCGATGTTATTTGCAAAATACTGCCAGGGAAATATATATTATTATTCAACAACAAGAAGTCCAATAATTAATATTGATAAAAATGAATATCCAATCAAATCTAAATTTGAGTTAAATAGTCTTTATAATAAAAATGTGAAAAACTACCTATATAATATAGATAAAAAAGATTATAATGAATGTTTTTTATTTGTAGAGTTTAATAAAGATAAAAAAGTTTATGAAGAAATAATTAATATATTTAAACAAACTTCAATAAAGAAATTAAATATAGTTTGCTGTTAAAAGGAGAGACTTATGGGGGAATTTGGCACATATTCAAAAGATGATGTAATTTTTTTATTAAAAGATATTTCTAATTTAATAAAAGAAGAAGGTAATAAAGAAAGAGAAATGAAGATTCAAAGTGGGACTCATTACTCAGAGATGATACCTATTGAATATAATGTAAGTGGAAAATATTTGAATTTATATTATGAAAAACTAAAAGCTACAAAGTATAAATTAGCTTTTGCAGTAGGAGTAATGAGTGAAAAAATAGTGAAGAAAAATGGATATGATGTAGTTTTAGTATCTTTAGCAAGGGCTGGAATTCCCATAGGAATTTTAGCTAAAAGATACTTAAAAGAAAAATACAATATGAATCTACCTCATTATTCTATATCAATAATAAGAGACAAAGGTATTGATATGAATGCTATTGATTATATATTAAAAGAACATCCTAATTCAAAAATCCAATTTATAGATGGATGGACAGGAAAGGGAACTATTTGCAAAGAACTAGATAAGGCTTGTGAAGATTTAAATTTAAAATATAAGATGAAATTTGACTCTACTTTAGCAGTACTTGCGGATCCTGCTGGGTATTCTGGGTTATATGGTGTTAGGGAGGATTTCCTAATTCCAAGTGCATGTTTAAATTCAACTGTCTCAGGCCTTATAAGTAGAACAGTCCTTAGAAAGGATATAATAGGAGAAAATGATTTTCATGGAGCAAAGTACTACAAAGAATTAAAAGAACATGATGAATCTATAAAATATCTTGATACAATTTGTGATTGCTTTAAAAATCAATATGAAAATATAGAAAAAGAAATAAAAAATTGGCAAGATGATATAATAACAAAACTTGCTGATGAAGATGTTAGAATAATAAAAGAAATATATAACATAAAGGATATAAATTTTATAAAACCAGGAGTAGGTGAAACTACAAGGGTTTTACTTAGAAGGATCCCCTACAAAATACTAGTAAAAGATATAAATGATAAAAATTTAGATCATATATTTGTTCTTGCAAAAGAAAAAAATGTTCCAATAGAAGAAGTTCCTTTAAAAGGATATAGTTGTTGTGGAATAATAAAAAATATGAAGGATGTATAAGATGGTTATTTTTTCAGATTTAGATAGAAGCATAATTTATTCAAGTAAGTTTTTAAAAGATATAAGTCAAAACTCTTATGAATGTATAGAACTAAAAGATAATAAAGAGATATCTTACGTATCTTTAAAAACAATGGAAATTTTAAAAACAATAAATGAAAATACTTTATTTATACCAACAACAACAAGAACAAGGGAGCAGTTTGAAAGAATTAATTTTAATAAATATAATATAAATTTTGACTATGCAATTACTAGTAATGGAGGACATATATTAAAAAATAATAGACCACTTTTAGGTTGGCAGGAAGAAGTAGAAAAAATAAAAAAATCATCTGAATCTATTGATGTAATGTTAGATCTATTTGAACCTTATATAAAAATGAATGGTATTACGAATTTTAGAGTAGCAGAAAATCTATTTTTTTACATTGTTGTAGACTTTAAAGAATTTGACATAATGAGTATATATACTTATATAAGTATATTAAATAATAAAAATTGGATTTATTATGTTAGCGGCAGGAAAATATATTTCTTACCAAAAGGAATTACAAAAGAAAGTGCAATTGAGTATATTTGCAAAGTTGAAAATATAGAAAGTTTTGCAGTTATTGGTGACTCTAATATGGATAGAGGAATGCTAAATATAACTGATAATGCTTATGTTCTAAAACATGGAGATATAAACACTAATGATATAGAAGGGGAATTTATTAGAAGTATGGAAGAGGGTATAAAAGGAACAGAAGAAGTACTTATAAATTTATTGAAAAAAATATCATTATAAGTTTAAAGTATCATGGATTTAGTATAGGGAGGGAAAAATGAATTTTATTTTAATAATGAGTATTATGCAGCTAGTTATTGGTATAGCATTATTTACAGTGGGGATAGTAGCTAGAAACTCTTCGGGACATGAAAATAAAAAAAGATTTTTTAACAAGATGAAAAATCAAGGTGTACTAAACGTTATCCTTGGTATTGTTGCAATAATAATGCAATTGATAAATGAAGAGCTTGGACTTATATCCATGGGCATGTATGCAATAGGAATTTTATTTACTACAGTATATTTACTAATTAATTTGATTTTTCTTGTTAAAAACAGTACCATGAGTAAAAATAATAGAATTATAATTATTACAGGAATTCTATTATTTGGTATATTTATATTTTTAGGGGATATTATATCTGATAAATTTGCCTTTGGATATAGAAAACTTAATGAACCAATTAAAATTGGAAAAGAATTTTTACTATATGAATGTGATGATAAATCCCATGGTAATGAAAAAGTGTATATGACTATAAATAAAATAGAGAAGGATAATGGGTCGTGTGTTGGAGATGATGAATCGCAGTGTACCATTATGGACTTTGATTTAAGATATGAGGGAAAAAAGCCATTAAAGCTTGTTAATGAAAATAGAAGTTTTAGTGATCTGTGTAGTTTTAATACTATTGTATCATCAGATAAATTAAAAGATGGTGAGTGGGAATATGAATTTCTTATAGAAGATGACATGGACTCTGAGGTTATACACAGTGAATATACTAAAAATTTGCCTAAAGTAATTAAGCCAGGAGCTACATTGAAAAATATAGTTTACCCTATAGCTATTATGGGAGTTGGATATGATGATATATCCATTAAAGATATGAATCTACAAATTGAGACAGGGTTGAAAATGCAACATGAAGGTAAGGACATAAGAGAAGACATAAATAAATAATAAAAGGAACTGTTGTATGTTAATTTTTAATATAACAGTTCCTTTTTAATACTATGAGTATTACTTTTGTTATTTAACTATATATTTATCTAAAAAATCACTTACTGTATTCCAGTAAAGGTTTGGATTAACTAAAGCAGCTTTTCCGTGGGCAGCATTTTTTATGGTAAGTTTGCTTTTTTGTGAACTTGTAGCATTGTAAAGCTGATCCATCATATAATATGGAACAAAATCATCTTTGTCTCCATGAATATAAAGAATTGGAGTTTTTGATTTAGCTACTTGCTTAATTGGAGAAGCTTCTTTAAGGGAGTATCCAGCTTTAATCATTGTAACTATATTAGAAAGATTCATTACAGGAAAGGATGGCAAATCAAATAAAGCTTTTAATTGATAAGTAAACTCATCCCAAACTGAAGTATAGCTACAATCTGCAATAATAGCTTTAATATTAGAAGGCAGACTTTCTCCTGAAGTAGATAAAACAGTAGCAGCTCCCATAGATGTACCATGTAAAATTATTTCAGAATTTGGATTATCTTTAACTATGATATTAATCCAGTTAATTATATCAAGTCTATCATCCCAGCCCATTCCAATATAATGACCTTCACTTTTTCCATGGGCTCTTAAATCCGGTACTAGAACATTATATCCCATATCATGAAAATGTTTAGCCTTAGAGCTTACAGTTTCACCTTCAGAAGTATAACCATGAACTACAATTGCCCATTTATTAGTTTCAATTTTATTTTTTATTTCATAAGAATGTAGTTTAAGATTGTCAAAAGAATTTATATATTTATCATTATAATTCGAATCGTTTATTAGCCAATTAACATCTTCTTTTATCTCCCCTTCATCGTCATCATCACCAAATATCATATCCTTTGATGTAGATGGATTAATAGCTAGGTCATAAAAATAATTCCCTATAAAAGCGCCTGTGCCAACAGTTATTAATAATAGCATTGCTATTAAACTTATTATTATTTTTTTCTTTTTAGTCATATTCAATCTCCTTGTGTTTTAAACCTAGAAAATATACTACCATAAAAATGAATACTTTGAAATACTAAATATATGTAAATAAAACTAAAAAACCTAAAAATATTGCTGAAATTAAAATTTTCAACAGTATTTTTAGGTTAAGTAATTTATTATTTAATATATTCTTTTAAAAATTTACTAATAGTTGACCAATAAAAGTCAGGTTGAGCTAAATCTGAATTGCTATGTTGACCATCTTTTATACTTACCTTTTTCTTTTCAGAGCTAGTAGCGTTGTATAATTCATCCATCATAGAAATAGGAACAAATTTATCCTTATCACCGTGAAGATAAAGAATAGGTGTTTTGGATTTTTTTACTGAATCAATGGCAGAGGCATTTTTTAAAGAATATCCAGCTCTTATTAAAGTTACCATATTAGTAAAATCAATTATTGGAAAGGAAGAAGTATTAGAGTAACTTGCTATTTCATAATCAAAAATATCATATACAGAAGTGTAAGCACAATCAGATATTATAGCTTTAACATTAGACGGCAAATCCTCTCCAGAAGTCATTAAAACAGTGGCACCACCCATAGATGTACCATAAAGTACTATCTCAGATTTATTGTCATCCTTTGTTATACTGTTAATCCAAGTGATTATGTCTATCCTATCATCCCAACCCATTCCTATATAACTTCCTTGGCTTTGTCCATTACCTCTTAAATCTGGTATTAGAACATTATACCCCATTTCGTAAAAGCGAAGAGCTTTTCTACTAATAAACTTTCCCTCTTCTCCATATCCATGAACAACAATAGCCCATTTTGATGTTTTTTTAGGTTGTTTAACTACGTATGAATGTAATTTTAAATTGTCGAAAGAAGTTATATATTTATCTTTATAATTAGATTTTTTAATTAACCAGTTTTCATTATCATATGAGCGTTTATATGTATAATCAGCATAAATTGCGTTTTTAGGAGAATCAGCGCTTATTACTACATTATAAAGTAAATTACCAACAAAAGTACCAATGCTAATACCTGCAATTAAGATTACAACTAGAATTGATAATAAAAATTTTTTTAATTTTTTCATAATATATTGTCCCACCTTGAAATTATAAAATAATGAATCTGAATATATAGTTAATTGTAGTAATGATACCATGTTTTATCAAGCAAAATAAATTTAATTGATATTGTGATTAAAACTAACTATTTTTCTAATATATAAAAAATGATTAAACTATAAAGACTAAAAATAAAATTGTGATACACTTATATCAATAAGTTAAAAATGGGGGGAATAAAGTGAAGAGTACATATGACGTTTTAATTATTGGAGGAGGAGTCGTAGGAAGTTCCATTGCGAGGGAACTTTCAAAGTATAATTTAAGTACCTGTGTACTAGAGAAAGAGTTAGATGTATGCTGCGAAACTAGTGGAAGAAATTCTGGTGTTTTGCATGCAGGATTTAATAATAAACCAGGTACTTTAATGGCAAAATTTTGTGTAGAAGGAAATCAAAAATTTGATGAGGTTGCTAATGAACTTGATATCCCTTTTAAAAGAAGCGGAAAATTGGTAGTTGGCTTTACAGATGATGATAAAGAAAAGCTAATAAAAATGAAAGAACAAGGTGAAGCAAATAATGTTGCTGGCCTAGAGATTATCAACAAAGACAGGATTAAAGAATTATCACCATTTATAGAAGGGGAATTTGCATTATATTCTCCAAGTACTGGAATTTTAAATCCGTTTATTTATACGATTGCCATGGCAGAAAATGCTGTTGAAAATGGGGTTAATTATTTCCTAGGCAATGAAGTTTTGAATATAAAAAAAGAATTATGTGAAGATAAAGATATTTATGAAATTAAAACAAATAAAGGAATTTATAAATCTAGATGGATTATAAACTCTGCAGGATTAAATAGTGACAAAATCGGTAAAATGTTGGGAATTAAAGAATACACTATACATCCTTGTAGAGGAGAATATTTTATATTAGATCAAAAGGTAGGACAATTTTTAAATATGCCTGCATATCCAGTGCCAAACCCTAAGGCAGGAGGACTAGGAATACATTTGACGCCTTCAATTGATGGAAATGTATTTATTGGACCAAGTAGCGAATATATAGATGAAAAAGATGATTATTCCGTAACAAAAGATGTTATGGATTTATTAATAAAAGATGGAGGAAGAATTTTTCCACATATTAAAAAAGAGCATTTTATAAGAAACTTCTCAGGAATTAGACCTAAATTAGTAGGAAAAGATCAAGGTGGATATGATGACTTTAAAATAGAATTAAGAGATGATATACCAAACTTGATAAACTTAACAGGAATAGAATCACCGGGACTTACAAGCGCAGTACCTATTGCAAAATATGTAGTAAGTTTATTGTCACAAAAAGAATCTCTTGAAGAAAATCCAAATTTTAATAAATATAGAAAAGGAATTACATGTTTCAACGATCAACCTTTAGAAACAAAAAGAAAATTGATTGAAGAAGATGAAAATTACGGAGAAGTAATCTGTAGATGTGAAACTATAACAAAGGCTGAAATATTAGAAGCTATTAATAATCCTTTGGGGGTGGAAACTTTAACAGGAATAAAATACAGAACTCGTGCAATGATGGGAAGATGTCAAGGTGGATATTGCCAAACAAGAATATCAAATTTAATTAAAGAAGAAAAAAACAAAAAGGAAGAAGAAATACTCTACTGTAGAAAAGATTCAAATATGTTTACTGGGAAGGTGAGAGTATAATGTCTATAAAAAAAGATGCAATAATAATAGGTGGAGGCCCAGCAGGCCTAGCAGCTGCTGTAAAACTAAAAGAATGTGGAATAGAAGATATAGTAATAATTGAAAGAGAGAAAAAGCTAGGAGGAATCCTTAGACAATGTATTCATGATGGCTTTGGATTAACTAGATTTAAAGAAACTTTAAGTGGGCCAGAATATGCACAAAGATTTATCGATGAAGCAAAGCAAAAAGATATTGAGAGTATTGTGGATACTACTGTAATAGATTTGACTCATGATAAAAAAGTAATTGCTGTAAATAAAAATGGACTATTGGAGTATGAAGCTAAAGCTGTTATTTTGACTATGGGGTGTAGAGAAAGAACTAGAGGTGCCATAAGTATTCCTGGTAGTAGACCGGCGGGGGTATACACTGCAGGGGTGTCTCAATCTTATATAAATTTACAAAATACTATGGTAGGCAAAAAAGTTATTATTTTAGGGTCTGGTGATATAGGTTTAATAATGGCAAGACGTATGACTTTAGAAGGGGCAAAAGTTGAAGCTGTATTTGAGATACTACCTTATGCAAGTGGACTTCCTAGAAATATCTCGCAATGTTTAGATGATTACAATATTCCTTTGTATCTAAGTCATACAGTTACTAAGATTAAAGGTAAATCAAGAATCGAAGGAATAAGCGTAAGTGAAGTAGATGAAAACATGCAAATAATTGAAGGTACACAAAAAAATTACGACTGTGATACTTTAATATTATCAGTAGGATTAATTCCAGAAAATGAATTATCTTTAAAAGCTGGAGTTGAGTTAGATAATAATACAAAGGGACCTATTGTAAATGAAAATTATGAAACAAGTGTAGATGGAATTTTTGTAGCAGGAAATGTTCTTCATGTTCATGATTTAGTTGATTTTGTTTCTTTGGAAGGAGAAAGACTGGCTATATCAGTAGCAAATTATATAAATAATAACAAGCTTCCAAAGTGTGAAATAAATATAATAAAAGATAATAATATAGGTCATACAATACCTCAAAAAATTAGTGGAGAAAATGATTTTATTTTATCTATGAGAGTTAGAAAACCAATTAAAGATGCTGTAATAGAAATATTGCAAGACGATAATATTGTAAGAACTATGAAAATGAAAAAAGCTATTCCAGCAGAAATGATTCAAATTGAAATTAAGAAGGATAATATAAAGTCAAAAGCAGATTTGAAGGTGGTAGTAAAATGAAAAAAATATTTACTTGTATAGTTTGCCCTAATGGTTGTGAAATAGAGGTAGACTTAGACAATGATAAAATAATTAAAATTGAAGGAGCTACTTGCAAAAAAGGAAAAGAATATGTAAATCAAGAACTAGCTAATCCGCAAAGAAACATAGCCACTTCAGTTAAAGTAATAAATGGTGATTTGGAAATTGTAAGCGTTAGACTAAGTAACAGTATATCAAAAAACAAAATATTTGATGTAATGGATGAGATTAAAAATATTAAAGTCAATGCACCTGTAAAAATAGGTGATGTAATAAAATCAAATATTTTAAACTTAGACGTAGATCTTATCGCTACAAAAAATATTGATTTAGTATAATAATAAGATAAAAATAGGATTCCTATTGTATTAGGAATCCTATTTTTATAATGAAAACTTTATTGTATATTATTTTTGAGTAGAATTAACATCTATATATTGGTTATAAACGTAGCCAGTTCCATTTTTGTATTGGACTTTGTACCAACCATAAGTAGTTTTAGATAATATAGTTACCTTAGTATTTTTGTTTAAAATGCCTAATTTAGTGTACTTTGTAGATGCGCCTTTTCTAACATATACAGCATGATTTACAACACCAGTTTGAGGGTATTTATCTTCTTTGTTGTCATTGTTATTAGTAATATTTATATATTGGCCACAAACATATCCGTATCCATTATTAAATTTAATTTTGTACCAATTATTAGAAGACTTAGCTACTATTGCAACTTTCGTATTTTTATTTAAAGTTCCTAGTTTAGCATAATTAGTAGAAGCACCTTTTCTTACATATACAGCACTTTTAGCTATGCCAGTTGCAGAGTAAGCTACATCTTCTTTTTTATCATTACTAGATTTTATTGTTACATATTGACTGTAAACATAAGCATAACCTTTATTGTTTTTAATTTTGAACCAATTATTAGATGATTTAGCTACTATTGTAACTTTAGTACCTTTTTTCAAAGTATTAAGTCTAGTATAGCTAGTGCCAGGACCTTTTCTCATAGATACATTACTATTTATTGTACCAGTTGCGTTTAAAACACTGTCTTTAATTGTGGCAGCATAAACGTTTGTAACAGTGTTACTGTTATAGTTTGACAAATCTGCCATAGATACTCCGCCTAAACAAAGCATAGAAGCTAATCCAGTTACCATAAATTTTTTTAATACATTGTATTTCATTTCAAGTACCCCCTCTAAACTTATTAGATTTGTTATTATTTTAAACAATATAATTTTAACACTAAAATAAGGGTGTAGATAAAAAATGGTTAGATTGTAAACTAATAGTAACTATATGAACTAGGAAAAGAAACAAATAGTAACAGTTAATTAGATTTTCTATTATTAATTATAGGTTTATTTTTATAAAAAAGTAATAATAATAGTCCTATAATAGATGAAATACCTGTTGTTAAATAAACATTTTTAAATCCTATGTTAAGAATTTTTTGGAATGTATTTTCAATTTGATCACTTCTGTTGTCAATTTCTTTCAGATAAGCTTTTTCTCCTTCATCAAAGGCATTAGGTACAGAGTTTTTTAAAATAATCATCTTATCTTCTAAGGATTTCATAGAATTTAATGTTTCCTTCATTGATGTTAATGCAGTGTTCATGGATCTAAGCTGAGATTTTATATTGTTTGCCTGTACTTTCATAGTGTCCACTTGAGATTTCATAGTATTTACTTTTGTTTTCATGGTATCTACTTGAGTTTTCATAGCCTTAAGTTTAGATGCCATTGAAGCAGTATCACCACCCATTTGATTCATATTTTCTTGCTTATTATCAGTATTTCTCATTGCTAACTTCATAGCATTATTTGCTTTAATATATGATTCATTCATTTTAATATAAGCAGAATTTACTTGAGTATAAGCGGAATTTAATTTATTATAACCAGCATTCACCTTCGTATAAGCAGTACTTAATTTGTTGTACCCATCATTTAATTTTGATATAGAACTTTCTATTGATACAACACCTTTATCTACACCATCAATTCCTTTTTGAACATTATTTTGAATATCTTTAATTACTGATAGAGTCATTTCATGGAACATAGTTTTTGCCATGATTTTAGAGTTGTTAGTTATAGTAGTAACGTCAGAAGTTTTCATCAGTTCAACTACATTATCAGAAACTTTATAGTCAGAATTATTATCATCAAAATCAATTTTAACTGTTTCCATAGATACAAGATCAGGCATATCCATATTTTTTAGCTTATCTTTCATTTGAGAATTTGACTTTAAGTCATTAAATTCCTTTGTTATTTCATTAGCATAAGGTAATTTTGGAATAGTTATTGTATTAGGCAAATTTTTCATTATTTCATCCTGAATATTAGCTCCAGCATGAGCAATAAAACCTACCATAATAGCTGGAGCTACAGCAGTACCTAAGGAACGAACTAGTGAAAGTGTTGCAAGGGCAGAGTTTGATTCACTTTCTTTAGTATGAGATAACATCATATAATTTAAAGGAGTTCCCATAGTAAAGCCAACACCTATACCAATAAGGATTAAACTAATAACTACAGTCAAAGTTGATGGATGTGAAGTAGCTACAAATGATAAAAATAAAGAACCTGCTATGGAAATAAGAAAACCAAATTCTAAAATAAGTTTTGCTCCAAATTTATCAATTAATTTACCAGATACAGGAGCTCCAACACCTGCAAAAAGTCCTAATATTATTACAAAATAACCACCGCTACCAGTAGCAACCTTCATAGTGTTTTCACAAAATTGAGGAACGAAAATCATTCCCATAATAATAACTCCCGTTAGCATGGAAATTAATAAAGTTAAAACAATGTTTTTGTCAGTAAAATAATTTAAGTTCATTACAGGATCTTCTGATTTTTTTTCTATAAAAATAAATAATGGGATAAGTACTAAGAATGTTATTAAGAAAGGTAATACGTCTGTATTAGTAATAGTAGAAGATATATTGAAAAAGTCTAAATTTTTCAAGCTATATAAAAGAGATAAAATCATGATGGTTAATATAAATATACCTGAAAAGTCGATTTTACTTGTGTCAGATATTTTTGTATTTTTTAGTGTGGTAAATCCTGCAATTAATATGAAGATAGTAATAGGGATGTTGATATAGAATATAAATTGCCAATTATTGGTCCCAAATATGTCTAGTACGGCACTTCCAGCAGATGCTCCAAATATATTGGCTATTCCATAGACACCACCTACAAGCCCTAAGGCTAGACCGCGTTTTTCTTCTGGGAAAGTAGTTCCAAACTCAGCAGTAGCTACAGGTAAAATACCACCGCCACCTAAGGCCTGAACAACTCTTGCTATAAGTAATAAATTAAAACTGCCCAAGTCTTGAGATAATCCACAAAATATGGAACCAATACCGAATAAGAATATACTAGTGAGATAAATATATTTTCGACCATATTTATCGGCTAGTTTTCCCATAATGGGTATACTTACTGCATAAGCTAAGGTATAAATGGTTATCATCCATATTCCTGTTTGATCATTTACACCTAAATTATTTTGTATGACTGTTCTAGCTGGAGTAACAATTCCAGTATCAATTGCACCCATAAATATTCCAGATAAATAAATTATCATAACTAAAAGATATTTTGAGTCTTTTTTTGTTTTGGTCATAGTTATTCCCCTCCTATTTTTTGGGCAAAGACAAGTCTTTAATTACATTGTCAACCATTTTATCAAGTTGGGACTTTATTAAATCCGCTAACTCCTTATCAATTCCTTGTAATAAGATATCATTCCATTCACTTAAAATGTCTAATAAATCAGGTCTTAAATGAATAGCTTTTTCTGTTAATTCAAAAATGTATGAACGACTATCTTCTGTGTTATTTTTTCTTGTAACATATTTTTTACCTTCAAGTGACTGCATAGTCCTTGTCATAACACCTTTGTCATAGTGTAACTCTGATATAATTTCGTCTTGTGTTTTTCCTTCTTTACCACTGTGAATTTCATCAAGGTCATTTTGAGACATTTTATTATTATGTTTAAAAAAAACGAGCAAAACTAATCCTTCAGCAGTATTTAAGTCGTACTTTTTAAGTGATTTTTTTAAATACATTTTAAAGTATTTATCAATTATAAAAATATTTAATCCTACGGCTTTATGTTCAAACATATTCATCTCCTTATTTGTTTTAATGTAGTTGCTTTTACAACTATAATTTTATAGTATGATCATATAGTTGCTTTTGCAACTAAGAATGTTGGATTTTACAATAATAAAATAACAAATATATTTGAAACAATATTTAAAATAAGAAGAATTAGTGAAAAAACAAAAATTAGGTTATAATATTATTTACTATACTATAGACAAGACAAATTTTAATTGGATTTTTATGAGTAGATAAATACAAAATAAAATTATAATCAGTATTTAGGAAGGAAATGAAATGAAAGGCGTAATTACAATTTCTTATAATGATTTACCAAAATCAATAGAAACTAAAGAAATTTTAGTAGACGAATTAACTAAAGCAGGTTTTAAAGTAAGTGAAAAAATAGAAAAAGAAACAGAGCTGTTAATATCAATAGGAGGAGATGGATCTTTTTTAAAGACAATACATAAATTTGATTTTATTGAAGTTCCAGTAATAGCTATAAATACCGGACATTTAGGTTTTTTTGCAGAGCTTTCACCAGGCAAAATCAATGAATTTATAAATAGATACATAAATAAAGAATATTCCATACAGCAAGTGTATACCATAGAAGCAAGTATAGTTACTAAGAAAAAATGTATAAATATAAATGCTATAAATGAAATTGTAATAAAAAATATTCAATCAAGAACAGTACACCTAGACTTACAAGTGGATGGAATAAAGATAGAGCATTTTAGTGGAGATGGTATGCTTATATCAACACCAATGGGCTCAACTGCATACAATTATTCAGCAGGGGGAAGTATAGTTGATCCTAAACTTGATTTAATTCAACTAACACCTATTGCACCAATGAACACAAATGCATATAGATCATTCACATCAAGTATTATACTGCCAACAACGTCAGTTATATCCATAAGCCCAGAATATGATTTTGAAAATTCTATTCTTATTGTAATAGATGGTAAGCAGTATAAGTTTAGTCAAATTGAGGAAGTTAAAATATACAAATCTAATTACAAATTAAAACTATTAAGACTAAATGGATATGAATTTTGGAACAGGGTAGCGGAGAAATTTTTATAAGTTAAAACTTATAAAGTAATTTTGTATTTTAAAATAAGTATAGTAAATAGACACCATAAATAATTTGAAATTATGGCGTCTATTTTTATTTAAAATTAATCTAAATCTTGAATATTCATTTTATTTATATCATGTTTCTTATTATATTTATTACGGCAAGCATAGTAAATTGCCACAAGAATAACTGTAGGAATATTATAAGCTATAAAAACAATAATAATTCCGATAAATATAGAAACATCAAGCAAAGTTGCATTTAAAAGATAAATTAATACTACTAAAATTGACACTACGAAATTTATACCAGGTAGTATTAATCCTAGATTTTTATTTTCCCTGCTTGATAAAAATATTTGTAAAATAGCTATACCAACTAATATTCCTAAAAATAGAATACTATTTGACACTAATAAAACTGGTGACATACTCATATTATTTTTCCACATCCTTTATTTTTTTATATTCATTTATTAAAAGCTTTGCAGTTTCAAAATCTAATTTATCCTTTAGAGCTAATTGCTTGATAAGAGAAATATATGGTTCACTAGGAGTTTTATCATTTAATTCAATTTTTTGTATAAGCTTATCAAGTCTAAGTCTAACTGTAGGATAAGTGACATTATAAATTCCTGCGATTTCCTTAAGAGATCCTGAAGCTAAGATAAATTTTTTAATAAAATTTATATCTTCATCGTCTAAATTTTCTAGCCACTTTGGAATATTATCCATAATTAATCCTCCTTATAATGAAGATGTACTTTAATATTATTAAAGTATGTTTTAATTATATTAAAATATAACTTAAAAAACAATAAATAAAATTAAAAAATAGAAAAATAAATAAATGATAACAATTATCATTTACAAAACGATATCATTGTGGTAAAATATAATCAAAGTTGAAAAACAAAAGATTTTTAGTGAAAAATAAAAATTTATAATAAAAGCCATAAAAACACCTTAATATTATGTGAAATATTTTGCTATTGATTTTTTAACTTTTAAAAATTACTCTTAATTGTAAAAAAGAATCTGGGAGTCTGCACCCAGATTCTTTTTCTATATAGAAATTTATTTAATAAGAGAAGTGAATAAATGATGGAACGGATGTTAATGAAAATCATTTACAATTAACTTATTGGATGATATAATTATCTTGGCTTTAAAAATTATCGCGGCAAATAATAATTTTTAAGGAGATTAAAGCAATGGCAAAAATGATGGGACCAAGATTTAAACAATGTAGAAGATTAGGACTAAATGTATGTGGACATCCTAAGGCGATGGATAGAGCGGTGAAAGGAACTTCTAGAGCGGATAAAAAGCTTTCGGCTTATGGACATCAATTATTAGAAAAGCAAAGACTCAGAGCTTATTATGGAGTACTAGAAAAGCAATTTAGAAATTACTACAAGAAAGCAGAAAAATCTAAGGAATCTACAGGTACAGTATTAATTCAAATGTTAGAGTGTAGATTAGACAATATAGTTTACAGACTAGGTCTTGCAAATTCTATAAGACAAGCTCGTCAAATGGTTGTGCATGGACATATATTAGTTAATGGGAAAAAAGTGGACATACCTTCATGTGCAGTGAGTGTAGGGGATACTGTTTCTCTAAAAGAAAAATCTAGAAGCAACGAAATGTTTAAAACTAACTTCCAAGAAAGATCACTAGTAGTATATCCTTATTTAGCAAAAGATGAAGAAAATTTTGCGGGTACACTTATCAAAATGCCTGAAAGAAATGAGGTACCAATAGAAATAAATGAAATACTAATAGTAGAGTTTTATTCGAAATAATAAGTAAGTAAAAGACTCAACAAGGTACTGGACTGCCTTTTTGAGTCTTTTTTAGTGCCTTAAATATTTTTCTTTATGTTGGTAATAATAAGAAATATATATTTAAGGAGGTAAAAAATGCAAAATACAAACTTAAAATGTAATGCTACAAATTGTGCATTTAATCAAAGAATGGAGTGTAGCGCAGGAGCTATAAATATTAGAGGAACAGAAGCAGTTACAACTGATGGAACTACTTGCTCTTCATATGTAGATAGAAATTCAAATTCTTTTACAAATAGTGTGAACTCTGTAAGAACTAATACTCACAATATAAGTTGTGAAGCTTGCAAATGTAAATATAACAAAAATAAAAATTGTACTGCTAAGAGTGTAAATATAGGTGCGAATAAAGCATCTTGTGATACATTTACTTGTAAGTAAAATTAAATCAAACTAAAGTCTATCTTTTAACTATTTAAGATAGACTTTTTTGTTGCTATAGAGAATAAATTGTGATATCTTTATATAAAGTGAGTAATCACTCATTTTAGGAGGGTAGATATGGAAGATCATTATTGTATAAAAATAAAAAATATTAATAAATCATATAAAAAGCAAAAGGTGCTGAAAGATGTATCTTTTGACATTGAAAATGGAGAAATATTTTGTTTGTTAGGACCTTCAGGAGCAGGAAAAACAACTTTAATAAGAATTATTATGGGGATGGAAAAAAATGATAAAGGTGAGGTGCTTATTTTTAATAAAAAAGTACCTAATCCTGAAACTATAGAAAGTATAGGATATACAGCTCAAGCAGATGCTCTTTATACAGACTTAAGTGCAGAAGAAAATATGAAATTTTATTGTAGACTATATAAAGTGCCTAAAAAAGAAAGAAAAAGTAGAATTGAAAAATGCCTGGGGATAGTAAATTTAAATGCAGATGCTAAGAAAATAGTAAGTAATTTTTCTGGAGGTATGAAAAGAAGGTTATCTCTTGCCATATCATTAATTCATAATCCGCAAATATTGATTTTAGATGAGCCTACAGTAGGAATGGACCCCCTACTTAGAAAACAAATTTGGAAGGAATTATATAGATTAAAAGAAAATGGAGTAACTATTCTTATTACCACTCATGTTATGGATGAGGCATCTTATTGTGATAGATTAGCATTACTTAGAAATGGAAGATGTATTTGTGTAGGAGAACCAGATAATATAATAAAAGAAAATGAATGTAATAATTTAGAAGAGGTATTTTTAAAATTAGGGGGCGATGTGTATGAGGATTAGTGCTATGGTTTGTAGAATAATAAGACAATTTTTACGAGACAAAAGAACATTAGCATTATTAATTGTAGCCCCTATGCTAGTTTTAACTTTAATGAGTTTTGTATTTACTGAAGAAGATACTAAATTAAATATAGGTGTGGAAAATTTTAATGTAAAAAATATATTATCATCTATGCATAAAGATAATGACATAAGTATAATGAGTAAAAAAGAAGCTGAAGGTAAATTTGAAGCTAAAGACCTAGATGCGTATATTTATGGAGACGAAAAAGAACTTAATATTTTATTAAATGGTGCTGATAATTCTGTGATTAATCAGTTAAATAAAAATATTCAAGAAGCAGTCAAAGATTATATGACTAAAAAAGGAGAAAATAATAAAAAAATAATTGAAGATTTAGTAAGCAATCCTATGATTAGCATGATGAATACGGATTTTGCCAGTAAGGTTGATTCTATAGATATAAATTCAACAGAAATAGAAACAGACAATTATTTTGGTGATAATGATATGAGTACAATAGATTATATAGGACCACTTTTAATAGGATTATTTATATTTTTCTTTGTATTTTTAATTTCAGGAGTAAGTTTTTTAAGAGAGCGTACAACAGGAACGTTAGAAAGACTTTTAGCAACTCCAATTAAAAGATATGAAATAGTATTTGGATACTTAATTGGGTTTGGCATATTTACTATAGTTCAATCCGCATTAATCTCTGCTTTTTCCATTGGCATATTAAAAATATATAATGGCGGAAGCATAGGTCTTATTTTGTTGATAAGCACAGTAATAGCTCTTTGTGCTCTAAGTTTTGGAATGTTTGTATCATCCTATGCACATAACGAACTTCAAGTTATGCAATTTATACCTATAGTTATAGTTCCTCAAGTGTTTTTCTGTGGATTATTCTCCATAAGAAATATGGCAGAGCCTTTACAAATTTTATCAAAATGTATGCCATTAACTTATGCAAGTGATGCCCTAAGAGGTGTGATGACTTGTGGCTATAACTTACAACAAATTAGTAATGATTTATTAGTGCTTATAGGATTTACTGTGGTATTTGCAATATTAAATATAATGACATTAAAAAAACATAGAATTTGGTAAGGTGATAAAATGAGTAAATGGATGAATTATATTATTGAAGAAGGTAATAAAGAAAATAAACTTACAAAAAAACAAGAAAATATTCTAATATCTGCCGTAGAGCTTATTAGTGAAAAAGGATATGAAAAAGTATCAACTGCAGAAATTGCAAAAAGAGCTGGAGTAGCTGAAGGAACAATTTTTAGGCAATACAAAACAAAGAGAGATTTGTTAGATACCATATTTATTCCTTCATTTATGAGACTTATAAAACCTAAAATTATAAAAGAATTTATATCTAGTGTTTTAGATAAAGACTATAATACATTGGAAAATTTTGTTGAAGTTATAGTGAGAGATAGATATGAATTTGCAAAGGATGAAACGCCATTATTTAGAATTATTATTCAGGAAATCATATCTCAAGATTATATAAAAGAGGAAATAAAGGAAATGTTCTTAATTGATGTCTATCCTGTATTTACAAAATTAATTAAGAAGCTTAAGGAGAAAAATGAAATTATAGATGTGGATGAGATTACATTTTTCAGAATTATTATAACTAATATTTTAGGATTCTTAATACCAAGGTTTGTTTTATTTCCTATTTTACAGTGGAATGATGAAAAAGAAATTAATATGGTAATTCAAAATATAATAAAATCTTTAACTTAATAAAAGCAGTATATGTAAATTTTACATATACTGCTTTAAATAAATTACCAAAGTTTATATGTACCCTTAGTATAGTAATTATAATACATATAATTGGCTCTAAATCCCATTAGTATTCCAAAGAGTAAGGAAAAAATGCCATGGACATAATTGGTTAAGGCTCCAACTACAATAATATATACTACAGCTCCAACATACATTTTTTTAGTTAGCATCCAAATCCAAGAGAATAAAAAAGGAAAGAAATTAAACTTACCTTTATAAGTTTCATCATTATCTTTTATTTTTGTGAACTCTAGTTGATAATAAGGCTTTAGATTAGCAAACTCATCGTAAATGCTATTACCTATTTTACCATTTCTATAATATTCTTCATTACTACTTTTATTATCAGAATTAAAAATTATTATTTTTTCTGCTTTATCATTCGTATCTGTTTTTTCGCTGCATTTAGGACAGAATTTATATTCTTCACCGTACTTAAATCCACAGTTCTTACAAAGCATAACTTATCTCCTTTAAAATATATTATAATATAATACTGTAATTTTTCAGTGCGTAGATAGTAGAAGTGTTATAAATATTATTGTTTGATCTAAACTCATATCTTTGAAAAGGAAAATCTGATGCTGAATAATTTAATTTTGGCTTTGACCATGATTTGCCGAAATCTAAAGATTCACTGGTATATAAATCGAAATACTCAATCCATTGAATATATATTTTTGAACAAGTAGAAATTAAATTAGGAAATACACACATGGAATTCTTACTGATATATTTTTCTGATGAAATAGTAAAATTATTATCCATAAAATTTACTTGTATGTATTTACAATAATACCTATTTTTATTATTTTCTGCAAAAACTATATGATAGTTGTCTTTATTATCTTTTATTGCAGATAAATAAATTTTATCTTTTTTAGAATTAGTTATTTGTTTAGGAGTTGACCATGTATAAAGATTTTCATCAAATGTAGATGAAAATAGTTCCTCGTGATGATTTACTAATTTAAAGTAAAATATGGTTGGAACGTTGTTATTATAAGTAATAACGAAGTTAGTTAATATGCTATAATTGATAAAATCGATTCTAGTTTTTTTACAAACATTAGATGATTTATATAAGTGAATTATATATGCACAGTAAGGGGATTCTTTGCTAATAGAGTAATATAATATATGATTTTCATTGTTTATTTCTTTTATATAAGTAAACTTTATAAAAAAATTTTTATAATCATATTTAATAATTGTATTAAAATCGACGTTATCGTTAGTTATAATTAAATTTTGAAGTTTTCCTTTTTTATCATTTAATATACCATAAATATTATCCTTATCATCTATGTCTAGCCAAATATCTATAAATGAGTACTCCCCGTTAAATAATATACGTGAACCTATATTATCTAAATCAGTATCTATATTAGTAGAGACAATATTTTTACCAAGTTCAAATAAGGTTAGTCCTTTATTAATAGAACTTTCAACTAAGATAGAGGTTTTATCTATAAAAGGCATAATATCCCTCCTTAAAAATATTCATATTAATATTTATATTAAAATACTGTTTTTTATACATAAATTATCGAAAATAATAAATATGTTAATCTGATAGTAACATGTGCTCATTAAAATCATATATTTTATATAAGAAGAGAATATGGTCTTTTCTAAAAAATAATCAGGAGAGGATATATGACATGAGTGAAGTAAAAGACAATTTAAATCAAGATTGTTGTGGCTGTGAAAAACCAGGACTAGTTGAAAAGCCAAACAGATGCCAAGAAGGATGCTGCTCTCCAAAAGAGATAGCAGCTCCGTTGGATATATGTACAGCAAAGGGTATTCCAGTACTATCTAATAGAATATACGACTGTGTATATTTAGAAGATAAACAGAGAAAATATTTGAAAGACATTGAATTTACTATAACATCAAATGGCGATTATAAACAAGGGGATGAAATATGTATAGAAACTATTATAGTTAAGTACAAATGCATAGGATTAATAGATGAGGAGATAGAAGTAAGAATCGATAGCTTAGAGAATGAAGTATCTTTCCATTCATCTGATGAATCTGAAAGCTGCAAATGTGAATTTGATTGCGATGGAGGTTCTATAAAGAGAAAATTATATAACATATACAAAGGAAGCAAGACGATAGATATTGAATGCTGTGAAGAAGGAAGAAAAACTATAATAGGTGAAGATTGTTTAGATTTTTATATTTGTAAAGCGAAACTTATAGTTAAAGGTAAAATAGGTTGTGAAAACTTTAGAGCAGAAACTGAAGAATTTAGTGGACCATTAAGCGCAGGGTTTGGATTTAATAAAGCGGATTTCTTTGGAACAATATGTTTACCAACAGGTAGAAATAGAGTACACTTTGAAGAAATTTTTGATGCGTGTCTGTCAATAGATTGTATAAGATCAACAAAAACTTATGATTGTGTAACAAAGAAATTCTGTGCAGATGCTTTTTCAACTTTATTAATAAGCAAGACAATATATGCCATAGTAAAAGAAGAGCTTATAGTATATACAAATACGAATCCAAGCAGTATTACTTGTACAGATGGAAGAATTGGCTCAAACTGCTATTACAATGGATAAAAATATGTATAGGACTAATCACTAATAATTTAGTCTTTGTCTTATGTAATAAAATTTCCTCATTATACATAGGTATAATGAGGAGATTTGTTTTTGAAAAGGAGTGAAAAAAATGAGTAAAAAAAATGAGAATAAGATATTTACCAAAGTTTTTGATCTTATAAATGATATAGTAAATACGTTATCAAATAAAAGGAATAATGCAATTAATATGGAAATAATTACGGCAGATGGAGTAAGAAAAGAAATAAAAATTACTAATAATAATGTAGACTTAATTAAAATAAATAGAAACATAATAATAATAGAAAAAGAAGCATTACGTTTAGAAGATATAGTAAAATTAAAAATATTAGATGCTAATTTGGATGATAGGATTAAAAATATATTCCTAGCAGAAGTAGAAAATATTATTGAAAAGGAAATAATCCAAGAGCATAAAAATGCAGGGTATTATAGAGGCGGTAATAATTTATCTAAGGAAAAGAATATAGAATGGTATATACAAGAAAATAAAAATAATATAAACACAATTTATTGCAATGGAACAAAATATGATAGTTATATGAATAATATTAGATCTGTGGATAAAAAGGAAGCTTTAAGTCATGACACATCCTTAGATATAAAAAGAAAAGCTGTTTTGGAGGACTTGAAAGTAAATGTGGAAAAAAATAGCGTGTTAAGTTCCATAGAAGACAATAAGGAAAAAGTAATAAAAGATATTGAAACTGAAGAAATACTTGTTTTAACTAATAATTCTAACGAAGTTGAAGTAGCAAAACCTATAAAAATAGAAGAAATGGGAGTAGTAACCGATATACATATGGAGGATTGTAAAGTAATTACAAATCAATCTCCTACAAAAGTAGTTAAAGATATTAAAGAAAAAAAATCAAAAGCAATAATAGATATAAAAACTGCTTGTGAAGAAAAAATAATCGGAAATGTTAATACAGATATTCAGCTAATTAAACCTAAAACTGTTGATATTTTGATTGTTGAACCTAGTAATAAAAATATTAATAAAGAAGAAGTAAAAGATAAATACTTAACTTTTGATCCAACAGGAGAGAATTATATAGGTATAGTACTGGATGATGGAACCTTCG
Organism: Terrisporobacter glycolicus ATCC 14880 = DSM 1288; assembly: GCF_036812735.1. NCBI lineage: Bacteria > Bacillati > Bacillota > Clostridia > Peptostreptococcales > Peptostreptococcaceae > Terrisporobacter > Terrisporobacter glycolicus. The sequence continues at coordinate 841,430 of NZ_CP117523.1, forward strand.
AACCATTAAAAGTATCTATGAAAACTATAACAGTAGTACCTAATAATATAAAAAATATATTAGTTAATATAGATGAAAATAAAAACATAATAAATCAAGTGGTTAAAGATATAAATTATTCTAAGGATAGTTTTATAAATTCTGTAGATATTGAATACGATAATAATATACTAGAGAAAAAAGAAGAAAATGAAACTTCCATAAACAATATTATTAATGTTTCAAATAGTAGTGTAAACAATATAGTGAATAAGGATGAAACGGCTTTTGTTGCTACTAAAGAAAATGCAGAATCAATAAAGAGTATAAAAGATGTTCAATATGATTCAGTATCTAAAATAGATAAGATAGAAAAAATAGATATGGTTAAGTCAGTTAAAACTATTGAAAGTAAAAATTATGTTGCGGAAGATGTAAAACTGGATAAAAAACCTACCAGTCTAATAAGCAGTGTGGAAATAAGTAAGGAAAATATATCAACACCGTTTGAAGAAGATATAAATGGTGTTATCAAACAGGTCGGTAGTGGGGTTATGTTAGTAAATAACAATGATTCGGGTATAACAATTTACTCCACATCAAAAATAAGTTCAGTACTATAAGATAATATAAAGGTGTGCACCTTATTTTAAGAAGGTGCACACCTAACTATTTAATCAGAAAAAATTTTAATAGAATTCTTATAACCTATTCTACATCAGGTTCAGCTACAGGTTCAGTTGCAGGTGCATCTACAGCTATAGGTCCATATGAAGGACCATAGAATCCAACAGATTCTAAGCAAACATAGCTAATTTTATTAGAACCTGTATCAGAAAGAACTAATATATTACCTACCCTACCAAGTACTTCAGCATCTGTTAAAGCTAACCAGCCAGCAGTAAGATTCACATTGCTGCTCGTAAAAGACAGATTTCTAAATGTAGTATCACCACAGCAGCAATCATCATCCTTACAGCACTTGAACGGACGTTTTTTATCTAGTAATGACATTAGTCTTTCTTTAAAAGACCAACCAGATCCACATTGATAGTATTCAAATTGAATAGCCTCTAAATCACATAGTGATGCTTTATCAACTGGATATGGTACAAAATATTTATATTTATAATTATAATTAGTAGGAATTGGATAATAGAAGCCATCTGCCCATATATTTATATAATCAGATTGACAAGGGTCAATAGATTTTAGTTTAGCGCAAGGTGCTGCAGTATTATCATGATCATATGGATTAAAATACTCTAAAAAAGTACCTACTAAATACTTTCTGCCAATAAATGAAAATTTATGGAAACATACAAACTCTTTTATCTTTGGATCAAATAATAATTCTAAAGCTTTTAGCATATCTTTTTTGCAACAACATTCGTCTTTTTTACAAGAACATTCATCTTTTTCTGGATAATGTTCTTGATTTTGGCATGGTTTTGAAACCATCCAACTATTATTACTCATAACATCTACTCCTTCAAATATTATATTATAAGCTTTCGAAGCTTATAGTATAATATATTTATAAAATAAAATAATGTTACTAAATAAGTATAAAAAACTAAAATTTTGCTAAATATTGATGTATTTTAGGAATAATAGATGACTAATTTTAAAATATTTAGAAATAATTTTATGTTACAAAATAAGATATCATTTAAAAGCTTTTATATTAAAATAAAAAACTGACAAATATAATTGTCAGTTAAAATATATATATTTTTTATGATAAATATCTCCAGTATTATAAGTAGTATTATAAAAATATTTTCTTATTTTTTTATGACACATTAAATCCATCAGAATTTCATAATTAATAAATACCCTTCCTAAAAGACCGTCAATATTAGAATGGCAATCGTATTTAGGAGATATAAATATATAATCTGGATTAACTTCAGCATTTAAGCGGTGGTCCACATCTATAAAATTATTATCTAAATCATGATTAGCAGGTATGCAACATTTGTTCATTAAAATAGTCTCTATATAATCTTTAGACTTTCCGGTAGCTTCAAAATATATTTTTTTACAATTATCAGTATGAGCTATAGCCTTAAATTCTAATATAAGTGAAATTTGTAATTTAAGCTTTTCTATGATACTAAATAAGATTTTATTATAGTTATCTTTTGGCAAATTAATAAATACGTCCTTTATATTGATACAATCATGAAGTAAAGATTTATCTGTATCTACATATTTACCATTGATTAACAATTCTTTTTCTACTTTAGAAATATTATATTGCAATCTTGTTTCTAGGACTTCAACTTTGCAATTTTTAGGCAATTTTAAATTTTTACATAAAGTAAAATACATTGGAAAACTTGAATTTGCAGCAATTGTAGCAATATCAGAATCCAAAAATTTTTTTACCGTTGATGGACATATTATGTTGTTATGACAGTCATAATTTTTCATAAATACTCCCTCCTATCAAGTATATTTTATAATATGAAAAAAAAATAATTTGGTGAAGCATTTTTATGTAAATAATATAAATTTGAATAGATAAAAACACTAAATTTAGTGTCAATTATTAGAAATATTCATATATATAGGGAAAGAAGGTAATTCTTATTAAAAAACTTAATGAGTGATTAAATACAAGGATTAAGTACATTAATAGCAGCGATTTAAATTTCTAATTATCATCAATGCAGACCTTCCTATACAGCAGCATCATTACAAAGAAAATATAGGCAAATGTGTTATTTTAACATGGCGAGCTATGGAAATAGAGGTCTTGCCCATACTAACGTCAAGATAGATGTGGCTGAAGTAGCAAGAAATAAGTATTATAAAAGTTTTTACGAAACTGTTAAAGAATTAAAATATAAAAAGAGTATTCTTAGACTAAAAAGGTGGGATAAGTAGTGTATCATATATTTAATTTAAAATTTGTTTATAAAATATTAAACGAAATGAAGTTTGATTTGTTTTGTGATAAAAGATGTTATCATAAAGAATTTGACGACTGTCATAATGATTTTAAACATTGTGAAAAAGACTGCATAGATGATATGCATAGTTGTCAAGATCATGAAGATTGTGAATGTGATGAAAAACATCATGAAAATTGTCATGACCATAATTGTTGTGATAAGGAGCGCCATCCAAAAGAAGTAGAAATAATAAGAAATATTACGGAAAATTTTTTAGAAGAAGACTTGTGCATTGATAAACTACAGGGATGGAATAAAGATTGTAATTGCATTAGCTTATTAGATGTATTAATGACAACACTTTTTGATATAGAGGAATGTACTAACTGTAAGAAAAACTATGGTTATCTATTACAAATAGACAAATTTGAATGTATATTAAAAAATTTAAAAAATTTACTTTGTCAATTAAAATGTCTATTTAGTAAAAGATGTGACTTGATATCAGATGTTTTATGTAAATTATTTAAAATAATAGATTTGATAGAAAGTATAATTTCGAAAATAAGTAATATAGAGTGCTTATGTAAGTCACATATGGATTGTAAGTGTGAACTAATAGAATGTATGGTGTGTGAATTAGAAGATGAAATAAATTCGTTAGAAAACGTAGTATTAGAATTGGCGAGTACAATATTTGAATTAGCATCAAAAGAAATACTAAACTGTACAGCTTGTGGAGTATCAGAATGTGAAAAAGATAGAAAAAGAAATTCTTCGAAAAAACATTGTGAAGGAAGTTGTTATAAAAACTAATAAGTTTGTAATACAAGGTATTAATTAAGGAGGTATTTGACGATTTATTTTCTAGCGTAACTTTGATAAATTATTCTAGTGTATATTCTTCTTGTTATTCACAATATATTGATGATTTTAATCATAAATTTTTAAAAAGTAAATATCCTAATTTTTATACCATTGTGAAAAATACAAGAGATATAAGTGTACTTCATACTAATTGTAAATAACTTTAAATAAAAACATCTTATATGATATAGGATGTTTTATTTTTTTATTATTGTAACTATATTTAACTAATAAAAATATAAATAATTAAATAGAATTATTGGAGGGATTATAATGAAATGTTGTTCTTATAAAATAGGAGTAATAGTAGAAATAATGGAGAGTAATGATGAAAGGTATAAGTTAGTCACGATAGGACAGAATCCGAAGGATATTTATACATTTACAAGACTTGTTGTAAGTGATGAAACTCTAATATTGGATCGTAAGTACAATGAAATTACTGTAGAAGATTTAAATATAGGTGATTTAGTTGTGGCTTATCATTCTAATATTATGACAATGAGTATACCGCCACAAACAAGTGCCTATATTATAGAAGTAAAATAAAATTCGCTTCACTTGAGCCACTGTGTGGGTGAATTACTTCATATGGTCAACGATATATCATCGTCACCACATCGAATAAATATGTTACTCAAAATTCACTTTTTTATGATAAATGATGTATCCGTTTAGGAAATTATATTATAATAAAAGAATAATATCAATTTGGAAAAATTAACAAGGAGATGATGAAATGGCAAAAAAACAACAAAAGACTAATGCCATGAGAATATTAGATGCTAAGAAAATAGAGTATAATATGTATACTTATGAAGCTGATGATAACCATATAGATGGAATAAGTGTGGCACACAAATTAAATCAAGATGAAAATATGGTATTTAAAACTTTAGTAGCTCAAGGGGCCAGTAAAAACTTTTATGTTTTTGTAATACCTGTGGCAGAAAGTTTAGATATGAAAAAGGCAGCAAAGTCAGCTGGAGAAAAGAATGTAGAAATGATTCATGTTAAAGATATAAATAAAGTAACCGGATATATTAGAGGAGGATGCTCTCCTGTGGGAATGAAGAAGTTATATCCTACATTTGTACATGAAAGTGGCAAGGATTTAGAAAACATAATTGTAAGTGGAGGAAAAATTGGGTTTCAAATTGAGTTAAACCCTGAAGACTTACAAAAGGCTATAAACTTTGAATATGCAGATATTATAAAATAAGGCATACCTTTTGGTATGCCTTAAAACCTTTTTGTTCTGTAAAATCTATAAAGAAAATCTTTTTCTAGTGATTTGCTCAAGGTTGCTGTTTCTTGAAAATTAATAAATCTTATTTCAAGAGAGGATTTATTAATTGGTATAACCTTATGTATTAACTTTAAATTAACTATATATTGTTTGTGAGAAGTGAAAAAATTTGGTGGTAATCTTTTAGATAAATCCTCAATATTTTCATAGAATTTTATTACATCATGATCTCTAGTATAAAGATTTATAGCTCTAGAATTTTTTTCAAACATAACGATATCATCAAAGTTAAGCATATGAACTTGTTTTCTTACTTTATATACAAATAAGGTGTCTTCGATAAAGTTACTTTTAGCTAATTTATGAGAATTAATATGATCTATGGCAATATTTAAAGAATCTAAAATCTTCTCCTTCGTAAATGGCTTTACTATAAAATCAACAGGGTGAACTTTGAAACTTTCCAAACTATAATCAGCAAAACCTGTTACAAAGATTATATGAACATCTTCATCTATCTTTGCAATTTCCTTTGCGCAATCAATTCCATTTTTATGAGGCATATCAATATCCATTATAAGTAAATCTATTTTTTCGCTTTTAATAAACTCTATGGCATCAATACCATTTTTTGCTTTTTTAACATAATCGACATAGCCAGAATTTTTTATTATATTTTCTATATCATCTCTTATAGCTTTATCATCATCACATATTAAAACTTTTATCATTAGAATTATCTCCTCTTAACAGTATTTCGGTATTAAAATAGTAAATTCAGTTAAAAATTCATCACTACTTGCAAAAATATGATAACCATATTTATCTAAAATATTTTTCACAAGATAAAGACCATAACCCCTGTTATCTCCATCCTTAGTTGAAAATCCTTCTTCAAAAATACTCTCTGTATTATATATCTGTGGACCGTTATTTTTTATTGATATAACATATTGAAACTCATCTTCGTAGACGAAAAGTTTTATATATTTATTATCTTTTTTTATGGTAGACAGAGAATCAATAGCGTTGTCAATTATGTTTAAAATTACGGAACTCATATCGCTTGGCTCAATCACCAAGTTATCAATAAAATCTTGGATATAAACATCAAATGTAATATTTTTCATAAGGCACTCTTCGTATTTTAGTGAAGAAATGGCATCTAAATAAGATACTTTGCCGTATCTAGAAGTTTTAGATCTAAAACTATTAGATATATTTGTTATATAATCTTTTGCATCCTTATTCAAGTTATTATTAAGTAGGGAATAAACCACTTGCAAATGTTTAAGATAATCATGTTTTTGACTTCTAAGTTTAGCTATAATACTGCTCTTATGCTCTATTTTATTATTTAATTTATTTAATTCACATTTGTATTCATACTTCATATTCAATGTTTTTGAAAGTTCATAGCCAAGATATAAAGAAAAAATCATTAATGTAAAGGCTAATACTGATATAAAAACACCTTTTGTCAATAAACTATCATTTAATTTATATAATGCAAACGTAAATATTTTATAAGCTATTAAAAATAATATTGAAGATATACATAAACTAAAAATATTTCTTTTTCCAAAACTCATCTTTCTATAAAAATCATATCTATAAAAAATTAAATTACTACCCATAAAAACTACTAAAATACCCATTGTAAATATAAAAATATTATACATATTTAACTCCTTAGTTTTCCATTTATATTAGAAGTATATCATTTATAAAAAAATATGTAAAAAGTTGAAATTTACATAAATGAACTTAAAATGTGCAATTATATCTATGGAAGTGAACAAATAACTATAAAAAAGTTGAAAAAACTTGATTTGATAGAATTATTTTTCACATATATAATGAACTTATTCAAGAAGAGAGTTTATTCAGATGGAAGGGAGCAAAACAAATGAGGGAAGATTTTAATATAGTAATAAAATATATAAAAAGTTTTAAATCAAGATCTATAGCAATAATGCTTAGTATAATCTTAGGAACAGCACTTATAGTAGGTGTAGGTACTTTATCAAAAAGTGCTCAGCAAGCAGATATAAACAGAACTAAAAGGGAGCTGGGAACTTATCATGTTTATTATAAAGACATAGATAAGAATCAATTAGAAATAGTAAAAAAGGGTAAGGATATAGAAAATATTGGGATAACGTCATATTATGCATCTACAGATGTAAGTGAAAAGTTACCAATTAATATTTTATATGCTGATAATAATTATCTTAATGATGAGTCAGAGATAGTTAAAGGTAGATTACCAAAAGATAAAAACGAGGTAGTTTTAGAAGCTTGGATATTAAATAGTATGGGTCTAAAACCAGAGGTTGGACAAGAGCTAACTTTTAAACTTTATAATAAAGAAAAAACTGAGACTTTTAAAGTTGTAGGAATTCTTAAAGATAGATATAAGGATAAAAGTGTTGGAAGATGTGAAATATTTTTACACCTTGATGAGAATAATGTTAGTCAATTTACTGCAAATGTAGAATTTAATGAAGGAAGTCCAATAAGCAATGATATAGAAGCTATTGCCAATGAAGCAAATATAAGTTTGAAGAATCAGGTTGGAGTAAATAAATCACTAGTACAAACGGTTGAAGATAACGGTGGTATAGATATGGCAAGTAAAAGCACGGCTATTGCCATGAGCATATTTGCAGGCCTTGTAATTTATAGCATTTATTCCATATCTGTATACCAAAGAATTAGAGATTACGGAATGTTACGAGCTGTAGGAGCTACTAATTTAAGAATATTTAGATGTATGATTTATGAGTTATTAATTATTGCTTTAGTATCACTACCAATTGGAATATTATTTGGTATGGGAGGGTCACAGTTATTTAATAAGTTAGGTGGGAATATAAATTTTGAAGGCAAGTTAGAATCAACACCTTTTGTTATACCAACAGAAGTGATTTTACTATCTATAGTATGTACTTTTGTTGTAATATTGATAATTAGTATATTTACTTATTTCAAAATAAAAAGAATATCTCCAATTGAAGCCATAAAAGGAAACTACGGATCAAATAGTAAGATTAAGAAAAGTAGTTTTATAATATCTAAAATAAGTAATTGTATATCACAAACGAAATCAATTTCAATGAAGAATATATTGAGAAACAAGAAAGCCTTTATTTTAATAATGCTGTCTATGAGTATAGGTGGTGTATTAGTAATTAGAAACAATTATGCTTATACAATATCTGATGCTATGTATGAACAGCAAAGAAAGGGAACGTATTTAAATGGTGATTTTATTATGCAAGTTACCTCAGCTGATGATGAAAGAGTTGGTTTAAGTGATAGAGATATTAAGGAAATTAAAAATATAGATGGTATAAATGAAGTAAAAGTAGCTAGAATTTTGCAAAGTAGATTAGTTTTACCTAAAAAAGATTTATTAGAGAAAGATTTTAATAAACAGCTTGATTCAGAAATATATATAAGAGATGTATTAAATGGAAGCTTGATAGATAATAAATCCAGTGATACTTATTTAATGAAACAAAAGTTAAAGGGATATAATGATGAGATGATAAAATCACTAGAGGATTATTTAGTAAGTGGAAAAATTGATATAGAAAAGATGAAAAAAGAGAATTTGGCAGTAGTATATATGCCTTATATATATGATGATAACGGTACAAAAGGTAAAGTACTAGGTGGAAATACGGGTTCACCTCTTGCAAATATTAAGGTAGGAGATACAGTTACAGTTAAATATCCTAAAGGTAAAATAGAGGATACTCAGAAGTATTGGCAAGGAAAAGACAATTGTGAATATGAAGACTACACTTTTAGAGTAGGAGCTATAGTTAATTATCCTTATGCAGATGACAATTTATATTCTGGAGACGACGGAATAGATATTATAGTAAGTGACAAATATTTAGATGGATTGGTTGGCAACAGCAATTATGATGTTGTATATGCAAATATGGAAAATGGAGCAAATCATAATACTATAAATAAAAAACTAGGAGAAATTGGGAGTAAAGTACCAGGAACTGTAACTACAGATATGACTGAAGATAAAAAAATGGATGAGCAAATATTAAAACAGAAGAAACTTTTAGACTTTGGTGTAGTAGCAGTTATGTTTGCTATAAGTGTGTTTAATATAATTAATAATGTGAGTTATAACTTAATTTCAAGAACAAGTGAATTTGGAATGTTAAGAGCAATAGGTATAAGTGAAAAAGATTTTAAAAAAATGATCACTTATGAAGGGTTATTTTATGGTGTGATTTCAAGTGTAATTGTAGTAGTAACTTCATTGTTGATGCAAATAAGAATGTACAAAACCTTTGGATTTGAAGCTTATGGCATGGATTTTGTAATAAATTACAAGTTATATGTAGTAGTTGTATTAGCTAATATAACTGTGGGGTTATTAGCAACTTATCTACCAGCTAGAAAAATAAAAGAAAGTAGCATAGTAGAAGCTATAAATATTATAGAATAGAGGGATTATTATGGTGATATTAGAGACTATTAATTTAGGTAAAATATATGGAAAAAAACAAATAAAAGTAGATGCATTACAAGACGTTAATTTAAAAATAAATAAGGGTGAATTTGTGGCAATAGTAGGGCCTAGTGGAAGTGGGAAAAGTACTTTTCTTCATTTAATAGGAGGACTTGAGCGACCAAGCAATGGAACTATAAAAGTTGATAATAAAGATATATGTTGCTTATCTGACAACGAACTAGCTAAATATAGAAGAGAAAAAGTTGGATTTGTATTTCAACAATATAATTTAATACCAGTTCTTAATGTTAAAGAAAATATAGAACTATCACTAAAACTTGATAAACAAAAAATAGATAAAGATTATATAGAAGATCTTATGAAATTACTTGGAATAGAAGAGAGAAAAGATCACTTACCAAATCAATTATCTGGAGGTCAACAGCAACGTGTTGCTATAGCTCGTGCACTAGCAGCTAAGCCGAGTATTATTTTAGCAGATGAACCTACGGGGAATTTAGATAGCAAGACTACTGAAGAAGTTATGGATTTACTTAAAAAATCCATAAAAAAATACAATCAAACTTTAATAATGATAACTCATAATAATGAAATAGCAAAAAAAGCAGACAGAATTATATCAATAATAGACGGAAAATTAAATGATTTAGATTGTTAAAATTTATAATTTCCATAAAAGCTATGAAGTTGAGATAAAAATTAATTTCATAGCTTTTTAGATTGTAAAAATTAATCTTTATAACAAATTTATAACGAAAATCACATTTTATTAAATATTTATAACAAAGAGTGAACAATACATATAAATATGATATTTTTAAGATTTTATTTGTTATATTTATTATAGAAGAAAATTAATAGATGGAGGGGAAAACAATTCTAAGATTTAGAATTGAAAATAATTATGGTTTTTAGCAGTTTGATTTTTTTATTTTTATTCTTACCTATAGTACTTATTTTTTATTATTTATCTAATGAAAAATTAAAAAATGTAGTATTACTGTTGGCAAGTTTGTTCTTTTATGCATGGGGAGAACCTAAATATGTATTTTTAATGATTGCATCTATCATTTGCAATTATATATTTGGAATCAAGGTATCCTCAGATGATGCAAAGGAAAAGAAGTTATGGCTTATAATAGCTGTGATTTTTAATATTTCACTATTAGGAGTATTTAAATATAGCAATTTTTTAATAGATAATATTAACAGTTTATTACATCTTAACATCAGTATTCCCACAATACCTTTGCCTCTTGGAATATCATTTTTCACTTTCCAAACAATGAGTTATGTAATTGATGTGTATAGAAATAGTAGTAGACTTCAGAGAAATATTTATAATTTAGCATTGTATATAAGTTTATTTCCACAACTTGTGGCAGGTCCGATTGTTAGATATGAAACGGTGGACGAGCAAATAAATAGTAGAGTTCATACCATAAATAAATTTTCCGTAGGTATAAATAGATTTGTTATTGGTCTTGGAAAAAAGGTGATTTTCTCAAATAATTTAGGCTTAGTTGCTGACAGTATATTTGCAACTAATATGTCAGATTTGTCTACTATGGAAGGTTGGTTGGGGATAATATGTTACACCCTTCAAATTTATTTTGACTTCAGTGGATATAGTGATATGGCCATAGGACTTGGAAAAATGTTTGGCTTTGATTTCTTAGAAAATTTCAATTATCCATATATATCTGAAAATGTATCGGAGTTTTGGAGAAGATGGCATATCTCTCTAGGAAGTTGGTTTAGAGATTATGTTTATATTCCCCTAGGGGGAAATAGAGTTTCTCCTATTAAACAGTATAGAAATTTATTTATAGTTTGGTCGTTAACAGGTATATGGCATGGGGCTGATTGGACTTTTGTAACATGGGGACTATATTATGGTTTTCTAATTGCACTAGAAAAAGCCTTCTTACAAAAATATTTAGATAAGTTACCAAAGTTATGTAGACATATTTATTTAATATTATTAGTAATGATAGGATGGGTATTCTTTAGAGCGGAAAATATTGGACAAGCATATGAATATATAAAAGTTTTAATGGGACTTGGCGAAAATTCTATTTTGAATATTTCATTTCTTAGTTACATAAATGAATCAGGATTTATTGTGATTTTAGCGATCATTTTTGCTACACCAATTTTACATAAGATTAAGTGGAAAATCGAGTTAAGAAATAAGAAATTAATTGATAATAGATTTACTTATGCACTTCATTCAATTTCACTAATGTCAATTATGTTTATAGTTGTTGTGATTTTAATAAATTCCACATACAATCCATTTTTATATTTTAGATTCTAAGAGGAGGATACAATAATGAATAATAAAAAAGCTAAATATATAGCTATACCATTTTTAATTGCAATAATAGCTACATTATTTATTCATACAATAAGTAAAGATAAAGAGATAAGCGCATCTGAAAATAGATCATTAGCACAAATACCCTCAGTGGAAGATGTGCAAAAAGAAGACTTCACCAAAAAGTTTGAAGCCTATTTTTCAGACCAGTTTCCTTTTAGAGAGGAATTGTCACAGCTTTATAATAAAGTAGAATTAATGCTTGGTAAAAATAAAATTAAAAATTACTATGTGCTTGAAAATAATTGGGTTATGCCAACACCAGTAGATGCATTATCAGAGGAAGACTTAAAAGATTCAGCTGAAAAAATAAATGAGCTTTCTCAGGCAGCATTAAAGTCTAACAAGAAAGTTTATTATGCATCAGCGCCACACAAAGAAAGTATGTTAACTAATTTGTACCCTAAATTTACAAAAGGTTTAAATAATGCTACAGAAAATAAAAATAAATTTAAAAATTATTTAGATAAAGATAAGATAGATTTTATTGACATAGATGAAGATTTTTTAAGTAAATTTAATGAGAAAGAAAGAGAAAAATTATATTTTAAAACAGATCATCATTGGAATGGTATAGGGGCATATGAAGGTTTTAAAACTATTATGGAGGAAATGAAAAAAACAGAAGGTATTAAAAATATAAATTGGAATAATTATATTAAAACAGATTTAAAAAAAGGATATTTCCTAGGAAGCTATAATTTAAATTTAAATAATTTAGTAAAAGAAGATGAAGATATTCCTTATGTTCATTCAAAAAATAAACATAAATATGAATATTTTAAATATGATGGAAAAAAAGAAATTAAAGGAAAAGAAGAAGATTTTGTAGCCACAAGGAGACATGAAGATGAAATATTATATGGTGGAGCCTACATGTTTGGTAATGCTTGTAATATATTAAAAATTAAAAATAAGGATGCTTTAAGTGATAAGAAAATACTAATAATAAGGGACTCTTATCAAGCTCCTACTTCATGGTTATTTGCAGACATGTTTTCAGAAGTACAACTAGTTGATCCAAGATATACGGAAAAACTAGATTTATCTATAAAAGAAATAATTGAAGATAGTGATGCTGACATAGTTATGTTTATGTACAATTCAACAGATTTTAAATCTATGATTGATGAAATAAAATAAATAAAAAACAGATACAAGTTTGGAATTTGTATCTGTTTTTTATTGAAATTCTTGTCTTATTATTTTGTGAATGCAACAAAACCGCAGTCTGTAGGATGATCTATAAAAAGAGCATCCTTATATTTGCATAATAATAGGGCGATAGTAGTATCCCCACCTGCGCATAAAATATTAATCAAACTTAAATTCATTAATGAAGAATTGCCCGTGAAGAAAGATATTATGAATAGTAAAATACCTAAAATAAGTAAAGGCATAAGTCCTCCAGTAATATAAGCTTTAAAGCTAAGTGGTTCTTTGCAATGACAATAAGGAGTTAATGACTTCCACATAACACCAAAACTTATACTTTTAAATCCTTCCTTACAAAATAAACTCCATGTGGCTCCATGTAAAAATTCATGTATAACGACACATGCAATTATTGAAATAAAAAATAACATAAGAGTAGCTGGAGTAAACTCTAAAACAATACTTCCCCATTTATTTATATAAATGAAAAAACAAACAAGAGCTATTGGTCCGGCTGTAAGTAGGGCATAAATGTTAGCTTTTGCAACAGTAATTGTGCCTGAATTCTCTTTATATCCATTTTTTATCATTTCTTCTTTAATTTTTTCAAATCTTTTTATTTTTTCTTGTTCCTTTAAATTTTTTTCACTAATACTTTCAGACATAATAAACCCCTTAAATATTATTTTTATTGAGATTATAACATATAATTCCAATTTGTCCTTGAATTTTTTAATATTAATTTGGAAAAATAGAATCAAAGGAAGGTGAAGTAATGTTTGTTCCTCAAAGAATTATATTTGAAAAAGACGCTCTAAACTATAAAATAGGAAAAAATATTTATGAAGAATTTAAAAATAAAGAAAAAACAGAAATAATAAATTTGACTAATAATAAAGTTAAAGAACATATACCAGGAGATAATATTAGAGATTTTTACAAAGAAGGCAAAAACACTTTAGTTGTAGGAATTAAAAAGGGCTATAAATTTCAAAGTTGTAAACCATCTGCTCACTGGCAACTACCTTTATTTAGCGGTTGTGTGGGGAATTGCCAATACTGTTACTTGAACACAAATTTAGGTGATAAACCTTTTATAAAGGTTAATGCAAATATTGATGATATTTTAGACAGAGCAAAAGAGTATATGTATGAAAGAAAGCCTGAGATTACCATATTTGAAGGTTCAGCTACATCTGATCCTATACCTGTTGAGCCATATACACATTCTCTAAAAAGAACAATTGAATTTTTCGCAAAAAGTGAATACGGAAGATTTAGATTTGTTACAAAGTTTGATGATGTTGACACTTTATTAGATATTGAACATAGAGGAAAAACAGAAGCAAGATTTACTATTAATACAAGAAAAGTCATAGGAGATTATGAAAAAAGAACTAGTAGTAGAGAAAAAAGAATTGAAGCTAGCGTGAAAATGATGGAATCAGGATATCATGTTGGATATATTATAGCGCCAGTATTTATATATGAAAACTGGGAAGACGATTACAGAAACTTATTAATTTATTTAAGTGAAAAGATACCTAATAATTTAGAAAATTCAATTACTTTTGAAGTAATATCTCACAGATATACAACAAGAGCAAAAAATATTATAAATGAAGTTTTTCCAGAGAATATTTTACCAATGAAAGATAATGATAGAACTTATAAATATGGCCAATTTGGATATGGAAAATTTGTTTATCCAAAGGAACATTTAGCATATATGAAAAAGTTTTTTACAGAAAATATAAAAGAAATTTTTCCAGATGCAGAGATTAAATATATCATTTAATTAAAAAAGGAGAGCTGAATAATTTTAACTCTCCTTTTTTAACTATATTCTATTTTCTATCCATCTACTCATTTCAGATATTATATCATCTTTAATTAATTCATCCAAAAGCTTATGATATAAACCATTCAAAATCCTAATTTCCTTATCTGTAGAAATTATATTATTAAATAAAAACCTACTATCTTCACAATCTGTTACTGCATCCATTGAGCCATGAAGTATTAAGCAAGGATATTTAAATTTATATAAATATTCAATAATATTTGAACAACTTTTTTTCAACACGTGATAAAGACCTACAGTAACTTGTTTTAAAACTAATTCATCTTCATCATAAGATTGAATAAAATCATAATCATGGCTTAGATTATGAATACTTCCAACAGAAACAAAGTCAAAATCACTATCATATTCATCAGAATTACAATTTGTATAATTACCATAATCACAAATTAAAGGGCTACAAAATATCATACCATCTGCCAGATTATCATATTGTCCACCTAGAATACTCATTATATGTCCTCCCATGCCTTGACCTAAAATAAATAAAGGAAGATTTGGGTTTTCTTCTTTAACTAAATCAATAACAATTTTTAGATCTTTTGCAAAGGTATGGGCATCGTCAACATATCCTCTTTTTCCATCAGAATCTCCGTGCCCTCTGTGGTCATATCTATATACATTAAAATTATCTGAAACAAATTTTCTAGTGATATAATCATATCTTCTATAGTGCTCTGCTAATCCATGTAGGATTAAGATAGTAGCTTTAGGACTATTTACTAAGTCTTTTGCGCATTTTAAATAAATATTATCAAATGATTTAACCCAAAAATCTACTGTTGCAACACTCATATATTTCACTCCTCAAGTTTTATAATGAATCCTAAAAAAGCATAGGACTAACATATATAGTTATTCTAGATAGAGGAACGAAAATCCTTTTTTAAAAGTTGTGATTTATTTTTTTATAACTGATACAATTTATATATAAACATAATTACCATAAAATTTATACTTTAAAATATTGTTTAGATTGAAAAAAAGTGGTACAGTTAAAATGTAAACACGAATAATTATGAGATTGTTTGGGAGGTATGTTCGCTTGAGGGAAATTGATTCAAAAGTAATAACTAAAGAGGTTAAGAAACTTTGTATTGAAGGAAATATATACCTTGGGGATGATGTAATAAAATCCTTTAAGGAAAATTTAGAAAAAGAAAAAAGTGATTTAGGAAAAGATATATTAAATATTTTAATAGAAAATGCTCAAATAGCTAAAGACACGCATATACCTCTTTGCCAAGATACGGGAATGGCAGTATTTTTTGTTGAAATTGGCCAAGAAATTATGATAAAAGGAGATACCTTGACAGATGCTATTAATAAAGGTGTAAGTGAAGGTTATAGAGAAGGATATCTAAGAAAATCTGTAGTAAGTCCAATAACTAGAATAAATACAAAAGACAATACTCCTGCCATAATTCACTATGAAATGGTGAAGGGAGATAAAATAAAAATTCAATATGCACCTAAAGGTTTTGGAAGTGAAAATATGAGTCAATTAAAAATGTTAAAACCTTCTGATGGAATTGAGGGAGTTAAAGAATTCATAGTGAAAACTGTAAGTGAAGCTGGACCTAATCCATGTCCACCTATAGTTGTGGGAGTGGGTATTGGTGGTACAGTAGATAAATGTGCTCAAATTGCTAAGAAAGCTTTATTTAGAGATATCGGAAATCACAGTGAAGATGAGATGATAGCAGATTTAGAAAAAGAAATGATTAAAAAAATCAATGATTTAGGAATAGGCCCTCAAGGCCTTGGAGGAAATACGACGGCTCTTGCTGTAAATATTGAAACTTTCCCAACACATATAGCAGGGCTTCCTGTTGTAGTTAATATAAATTGTCACTCTGCTAGACATAAGCAAGTGATTATATAGGAGGGAAAATATGATAGAGTTAAAAGCACCTTTTAAAAATGAAGATATAGAGAAATTAGTTTGTGGAGATGTTGTTAAAATTAGTGGTGTAATTTATACTGGAAGAGATGCAGCTCACAAAAGAATGATAAACTCAATACATAATAAAGAAGAGCTACCATTTGATGTAAATGGAGCAGGAATTTACTATGTGGGGCCATCACCTAGTAAAGAGGGGCAAATAATTGGCTCAGCTGGACCAACTACAAGTTATAGAATGGATGACTTAACAGTACCTTTATTAGAGTTGGGCCTAAAAGTTATGATTGGTAAAGGAAAAAGAAGAGAAGAAGTAGTAAGTTCTATGATAAAAAATAAAGCTGTGTATTTGGCAGCTATTGGTGGAGCAGGAGCATATATTTCTCATGCTATTAAAAAATGTGAAGTAATAGCTTATGAAGATTTAGGACCAGAAGCAGTTAGAAGATTAGAGGTTGAAGGCTTACAGTTAATTGTTGCTATAGACTCTTATGGTAACAATATATATGAAAAAGGAAGAGCAATGTTTGCAAAAGAATCAGAATAAATTTAAAAACTAATAATTTGTCAGATGTTATAAAGGAGAAGTAAAATGAGTAATAAGAATTTTGCACAATTAGCATTAGAAATGCACGAAAATCACGGAGGAAAGGTTAGCATACAGAGTAAGGTTGAAGTAAAATGCAAAGATGATTTATCTACTGCATATACTCCTGGTGTTGCAGAGCCTTGTTTAAAAATAAAAGAAAATCCAGAAGATGTCTATAAATATACTTGTAAAAGTAATATGGTGGCAGTGGTTAGTGATGGAACTGCAGTTTTAGGTCTTGGAAATATAGGTGCTGCTGCTTCGATTCCTGTAATGGAAGGAAAATCAATATTATTTAAAGAATTTGGCAACGTAGATGCTTTTCCAATATGTATAAACACTATTGATATTGATGATATAGTAAAAACAGTTAAATTATTAGAACCTGTATTTGGTGGAATTAACTTAGAAGATATAAATTCACCTAGATGTATAGAAATAGAAAATAGATTGAAAGAAGAATTAGATATTCCGGTATTCCATGATGATCAACATGGTACAGCAATAATTGTTTCTGCAGGAATATTAAATGCAGTTAAATTATCAGGAAAGAAAATTGAGGACTTGGAAATAGTTATAAATGGTGCAGGATCAGCAGGTATGGCCATAGCTAAAATGTTACTTAACTTAAATGTTAAAAATGTAGTTTTATGTGATATTAATGGTGCAATACATAAAGATTCTGCGGATATAAATTGGGCACAAAAAGAAATGGTGAAAGTGACTAATAAATATGGTGAAAAAGGAAGTTTAGTAGATATCATAAAAGATAAAGATGTATTTATAGGGGTATCTGCGCCTAAGATGGTCACAAAAGAAATGGTTGAAACTATGGCAGATAAACCAATAGTATTTGCTATGGCAAACCCAACTCCAGAAATATTCCCTGATGAAGCTAAAGCAGGAGGCGCATTTATAGTGGGTACTGGTCGTTCAGACTTCCCTAACCAAGTTAACAATGTTCTTGCTTTCCCTGGAATTTTCAGAGGAGCATTAGATGTTAGAGCAAGAGAAATAAATGAAGAAATGAAGGTTGCAGCAGCTTATGCCATAGCAAATGTAGTTAGTGACGAAGAATTAACTCCAGATTATGTACTTCCAGATGCTTTCAATAAAAATGTAGTAGAAAATGTGGCAAAAGCAGTAAGAGAAGCTGCTATAAAAACTGGTGTTGCAAGAATATAAATATAATTATTACAAGCATAAAAATATTTTGATTTGAAAAAATTAAATTTAAGTACTACAATTAAAACAAATTGAAAAGTTTTACCTAGGGGTGCCCTAAAAGGCTGAGAGATGGAAACATTAACCCTTATACCTGATCTGGATAATACCAGCGTAGGAAAGAGTAGAGTGTTATATAATGAAATATGTGAATTTTCACATATGATATGTGATTACTACAAGCTTTACCTACGGGTAAGGCTTTTTTTATTGAAACAAAAAAGTGAGGAGGTGTAACGATGAAGGTAAATGGAAAAGTAGTAGAATTCCAAAATAATAAAACTGTATTAGATTTATTAAATGATTACAACTTAAACAAAGATAGAGTTGTTGTAGAGATAAACTTAGAAATATTAGAAAATGAGCAATATGAAAATTATGTATTAAAAGAGCATGATGTAATAGAAATTATTAGCTTTATTGGTGGTGGTTGATTTGAAAATATTTGTTAATGAAATAGAAAGAGAAGTTGAAAATGATATAAGTGTTTTTAAAATTAAAGATATTTTTAATAAGTTTAGTGATGTTGTAGTTTTAAATGGATTTCCTACTAAAAAAAATGAAATATTAAAAGAAAATGATAGAGTAACTTTAATAGAAAAAGGAAAGAAACCATCTATGAATGAACTAGAAAATCTTATGATTGCAAGGCATACACCAAAAGTACATGAAAAATTAAAAGGAGGAAAGATAGCTATTTTGGGCATTGGTGGTCTAGGTTCTAATATAGCTATCTCTCTAGCTAGAATAGGTGTAGGTAAGTTGATTTTGGTTGATTATGATGTTGTAGAACCTTCCAATTTAAATAGACAACAATATTTTATTGATGATATTGGAAAATACAAAACAAAAGCAATGAAAGAACATTTAGATAAAATTAATCCTTTCATAGAGGTTGAAATACATAATTCTTATATTACTAAAGAAAATATGAATTTTTTATATGAAGTAGATATAATAATTGAAGCTTTAGATGATCCAAATTGTAAAGCTGAAATAAGTAATTTTGTTTTGCTTCATATGAGAGAAAAATATTTAATAGCATCTTCTGGCATGGCAGGATATTATGACTCAAATATTATTGTGACAAAGAAAATAAGAGAAAAATTTTATATATGTGGTGATTTTGTACATGAAGCAAAAGAAGGTGAGGGGTTAATGGCACCTCGTGTGGCAATCTGTGCAAATCATATGGCTAATTTAGCAAGTAAAATACTTATAGATTATATTTAGGGGGATAAATTAATGGATAAATTAATATTAGGTGGACATGAGTTTGATAGTAGACTTTTAATTGGGACAGGAAAATATGGGTCTAATGAAATACTTCCAAAAGTAATAGAAGAAAGTGGTAGTGAAATAATAACTATGGCACTAAGAAGAGTTGATTTAGATAACTCTAATGAAAATATTCTTACATATGTACCTAAAAATATGACAATCCTTCCAAACACATCAGGAGCAACAACGGCCGAAGAAGCTGTAAGAATAGCAAGAATATCTCGTAAAATGGGATGTGGAAATTTTATAAAAATAGAAGTAATTTCAGATACTAGATACTTATTACCAGATAATGAAGAAACAATAAAAGCAACTAAAATTCTTGCAGATGAAGGATTTGTAGTACTTCCTTATATGAGTCCAGATTTATATGCAGGAAGAAGATTAATAGAAGCAGGCGCTGCTGCAGTTATGCCACTAGGTGCACCGATTGGTTCAAATAGAGGTCTTAAAATGAAAGAGATGATAAGAATAATGATAGAAGAACTGGATATTCCAATTATTGTTGATGCAGGTATAGGAAAGCCTTCACAAGCTATGGAGGCAATGGAAATGGGAGCTGCAGCAGTTTTAGTAAATACAGCAATATCATCAGCTGGTGATCCTATAGCTATGGGAAAAGCATTTAAAATGGCAGTAGAGGGTGGTCGTGTAGCATTTATTGCAAAAACTGGATCTGTATCAGAATTTGCAAATGCATCTTCTCCTCTTACTGGTTTTTTAGGGAACTTATAGGAGGTATCTAAAATGAGTTTTTATGAGGTAATAGAAGAATATAAAGATTTTGATTTTGATGGATATTTTGAGAAAGTAAGTGATAATGATGTACTAAGAAGTTTATCAAAGGATAAGCTAAATCACAAAGATTTACTTAATTTACTTTCGCCTACAGCAAAAAAGCATTTAGAAGTAATGGCTCAAAAGGCTAGTAAGTTAGCATTACAATATTGTGGTAAAACTGCAACTTTATATACTCCTATTTATATTGCAAACTACTGTGAAAATCACTGTGTTTATTGTGGTTATAATTGTCATAGTGGAATAAAGAGAAAAAAATTATCTTTAGAAGAAATAGAAAAAGAAGGAAACTGTGTTGCTGCTAAAGGTTTTAAACATATTATTGTCTTAACTGGAGAAAGTGAAACAAAATCAAGCATTGAATATATAGGTGATGCTGTGGGAATTTTATCTAAAAAATTTCCATCAATAGCTATAGAAGTTTATCCTATGAACGTTGAAGGATATACACACTTAGTTTATAAAGGTGCAGATTCACTAACTATATATCAAGAAACTTATGATGAGGAAGTTTATAAAAAAGTACATATAAAAGGTCCTAAAGCTGACTATAGATATAGATTAGATGCACCAGAAAGAGGGGCTATTGCTGGTATGAGGTCTTTATCCATAGGAGCATTACTTGGTCTTAGTGATTTTAGAAAAGACGCATTTTTCTCGATTTTACATGGAGAGTATTTAAAAACAAAATATCCACATATAGAACTATCATATTCTGCTCCTAGAATAAGACCATTTAAAGGAAGTTTTGAAGATGTTTTAGAGGTGGACGATGCTACAGAGTTTCAAATTTTAACTATTATGAGATTGTTCGATCCTCATGCAGCATTAAATGTATCGAGCAGAGAAACTTTAGACATGAGAAAGCATTTAATGCCCCTTGGCGTTACAAAATTAAGTGCAGCAGTATCAACAGATGTTGGCGGACATTCTCAAGGAGAAGAAAATACAGCTCAGTTTAAAACTAATGATGACAATAGTATAGAAGAAGTAGCTAGTATGTTGAAATCAATTGGATATCAATATGTATTTAAAGATTGGGTGAGATTTTAATGTATCTGATAACAAATAGACATTTATGCGATGAAAATCATTATTTGTCAGTTATTGAAGATACTGTAAGTAGTGGAATAGAAAATGTTATTTTAAGAGAAAAAGATATGAGTGATGAGGAGTTAACCGATTTGTACAATAAGATTGTAAGTAAAACAAGTTATTTACATAACAAGTTTAATTTAATCATTAATAGTAATATAAATTTGTACAAAAAGCTTAATTTCAGTGGAATCCATTTATCTTTTGAAAGATTTATCCAACTTGTTAATGAAGGATTTATTTTTGAGGATAATAAAATTTTAGGATTGTCTCTTCATAATACAAGTGATATTAGCACACTAGAAAAAATTATTAAAGAAAATAATATAAAAGTAGACTATATAACCTTATCACATATATATGAAACTAAGTGTAAGGAAAATTTAAAACCTAAAGGAATAAATCTTTTGAAAGAAGGGAAAAAAATCACTGATATTAAAATAGTAGCACTAGGAGGTATATTACCTGAAAATGTTAAAGAAGTTTTAAAGTATGCAGACGATTTTGCTATTATGAGCACTTTATTTACATGTGAAAATGCAAAACTAAAAATAAAGGAATACAAAATATAAATGTTATAACATATAGAAAAAAATTATACATAATTGTAAATTATTGATTATTTCTATATTAATTTACCTAAATGAGTCGAATTTGTTATAATAAAATGGATTGAGAAGTTTAATTATTAAAATATATTATAGCAAATTATAATATGGAATTTAACTGGAGGGATAATCATGAAATTAAACAAAAAATTTAAAGTTTTATCATTGGGGATGTTACTAGTTGTAACATTAAGTTCTGCAATAGGGTGTTCTTCAAAGGAGAGCGAAAAAACATACAACAAAATAGACTCAGCAAAAACAGTAGAGTTAGCCAATGAAACTAAAAAAACATTAGTAATAGACGTAAGAGGTGCTGATGCGTATGAAAAAGGACATTTAGCTAATGCTATCAACATACCATTTGATGATTTTGAGGGGAAAATAAGTGATTTAGATGGCTATAAAGATCAAACAATAGTTTTAATATGCAATACTGGAAACAAAAGTGGTAAAGCAGGACAGATGCTAGTTGATAAAGGGTTCACTAAAGTATACAATGCAGAAGATGGCATGGAAGAATATGATTATGATACAGTTAAATATACTAACGTAACTGGAAGTGAATTTGAAAAATTAGCAACAGAAGACAAAGATACTGTTATACTAGATCTTAGAGATGCTAAAGATTTTGAAAAAAGTTCAGTAGAAAATGCAGTGAACATACCAATGGATGAATTTGAAGTAAAAGCTAAAAAAGAATTAAAAAATAAAGACCAAGAAATATTATTATACTGTAATACAGGAACAAGAACTTCTGAAGCATCGCAAATATTAGAAAAAGACGGATATACTAATATCATTAACTCAATAGATGGTGTAAAAGAATACGAATTCAAATTGAAATAATATATAAAGTTTGAAAAGGCTAAATTAATAAATAATTTAGCCTTTTTTATAATTGTGAAATATAGGAGATAAAGTCACTTTATTTTTGTGATGATTTAAAAGGATATTTATTAGATTTGTGTAAATATACTTAGTATTACAAGTAAAGGGGCGAATTAAATGAAAAAGAGCGGTATTTTTATGGTAATAATATCTGTAGTATTTTTATTTTTTGTAAATGAGCACTATAGATATGATGGATATAAAGAGGTAGAAATACCAAACATAGGAATTGCTAAGGTTCCTGAAAGTTGGTATTGTGGAAAAACAAAAGATGGATATCTTTACTTTGCAAATATGCCTATAGAAAATGAAGGTTCTAAAGTTTATCTTATCCAGCATTCAATTAAAGATTATTCATTAGATAAAAATCAGTCTGAGTCAGGGTATTTCTTGGACAACTACTACTTAGGAGATACTTTTTCAATTGAAAAAATATTTGTATCTCCATATGGAAATAATAATGTTTATTCTAATGGATGCAGGTATCAATCCTGCAATTTTTATTTAAATAATATTAAAGTTGATAGTTATTATATAGATTTTGTGGGAAATAATAGTAGTAGCATGTTTTTTATTGTTGATGATTCCATTGATATTAAAACAATGGAAGATATGACAAAATGGTTTAAAAAATATTAATAATTTACGTTATTGAAATTTTTTGAAAAATGAGTTATTATTTAAAATAACCTATTAAATTATCTTAATAGGTTATTTTTTCGTGAATTAATAATAAATCTATATAGAAGACAGATTGTTATAAAATATTCAAAGTGCCAACTTCAATGGAAAGGTCAGTCATAGAACTTTGTTTAATACGGATTTTTTAAGTTTGATTTTTATAGTTAGAAAGCTAGAGACAAGCAATATGCATATTTAATAAAAATTAATATGCAAATATTTTAATAATAGAAAATATAAAAAGAAGTGCTAAGGGAATAATAAGTATAGCACTTCTTTTTTAAAAAAGAATAAAGTAACAAGTATAAGGCATGACAAAAACTTGCCTAAATTATGTAGAATTACTATATATTATGAATTGATTTAAAATAATTATGCAAAATTCATAAAATTATTTTTATGTATTATAAATAACAACAAAAGACGAAGGGGGAAATCATATTATATGAAAGTAGAAAGAGTAGCAATATTAGGTGGAGGAAATGGAGGAATTACTGCAGCGGCAGATTTAACTCAGAAGGGATTTTTAGTAAATATATTTGAATCGCAAAAATTTTGCAAAGACTTGCAATTTATTAAAAAAAATAATGAAATAGTCATAGAGTACAAAGGTAATAAATCAGTAGAAAAAATTAATTTAATAACTGATGACTTAGAAAAAGCAATTGAGGGTTGTCAAATTATTATGATAACAGTACCCGGAATGGGAATAGAGTATTTTGCAGAGATACTTGCTCCAGTGGTTAAAGAAGAACAGGTAATTTTAATCAACTCTGCACCAGCCATGGCTTCTGTTAGATTTGTAAAAAAAGCAAAAGAAATGGGTATAGAAAAAGACTTTAAAATTGGAGAAACTAATTCTTTAACATATGCTACAAGAGCATATGTGAATGAAGGAAGAGTGGATGTTTCTTTAAAAGCAGGAAAAGTTTATTTAGCTGGTTATCCATCATGCAACACAGATGAAGTATTCAATACATGTGTACAAATATATGATTGTTTTGTAAAAGCAGATAATGTAATTGTGGTAAACTTAGAAAATCCAAATCCATTAGTTCATCCAGGACCAACTTTATTAAATGCAGGAAGAATTGATTATACTAAGGGAGAGTTTTGGTTATACAAAGAAGGTATAACTGAACATACAGTAAATATAGTTAAGGCAGTTGAAGATGAAAGAGAGGCTGTAGCAAAAGCTTTAGATATTAAATTAGAAGATACTAAACAGGCTCGTATAAATAGAGGTTACTTTGCAAATGAAGACAAACCTTTGCATGAGCTTTTTAACACAAGTCCAGTTTTCAAATATATAAAAGGTCCAGCAAGCGTGGAAGGAAGATATATGGTTGAAGATATATCAACAGGTCTTGTGCTTTGGTCTGATTTAGGAAAAGCTTTAAATGTACCTACGCCTAATATTGACTCTATAATAGTTCTTGGTGGAACATTGATAGGAAGAGATTTTTATAAAGAAGGACTAACTTTAGATAGTATAGGTCTTGGACACTTGAAGAGTAAAGAGGATATTTTAGCCAATATATAATAAATTTTTAATAAAATAAAAGGGATATTAACATGGATAATTAAAAGAGGAGTAATAGAATTGCTATTACTCCTCACTTTATTTTAATCAAAATTGTTAGTTTAACCTCGTAAAACTTGTTTATTTTAAGCAACGGAGATACCTGAAGCGGTAGCGAAGGTATATCGTTGGCGCCATAAACTTAACATCGTTAAGTTTATTTTAGGAAAGTTCCTTCTTCATTTTGCATTAATAGTCCTTTTTTCATAAGAACACCTAAAGCTCTTTTAAAGTTTTTCTTACTTGAATTAAATACAGTAGCTATTTCTTCGGGAGAAGATTTATCATTAAATCTCATAAATCCGTCATTTCCTTCCATGTAGTTCATTATAGCTAACTCTAACATATCCAATTCAATTTTTCTTTCTCCTCTAGGAGTAAGTCCAAGTCTTCCGTCTTCGTAAATCTTAATAACTTTAAGGTCCTCTAACTTGTCTCCTATATTAAGTTCTGTAAAGTATTCGTTCTTTAATATAACTCCATCATACTTATTGTCTACACAGATAGTTGCAGAATTATTAGTCTGGAATCCATAAACGATACCATCAACGCTGTCACCAACTTTATATGAATGTTTCACAGATAAGTAAGGGAATATATCAGTAGTAGCAGCAAGTCTACCAGTTTTATCTTCATAGATATAGAATAAATATCTATTTCCTTTAGTCATTTCGTATTTTTGTGCTTTAAAAGGAACTAAGATATCTTTTGGAAGACCAATATCTATAAAACTTCCTATTTTTGTGTGAGCTACTACTTTTAAATAAGCAATTTCTCCAACCTGAGCTTTTGGGTATTCCATAGTAGCAGCAAGTCTTCCTTCAGAGTCTTTGTATATAAATACCTCTACCTCGTCACCAACTTCAATTTTATTTTTATTAAGTAGTCTATTGTGAAGAAGTACGTCATCGCTAGTATGTCCAGTTTCAGCATCTAAAAAATATCCAAATTCAGCTTTTCTTTTAACTTTAAGCTTGTTATACTGTCCTAATTTTATCAAATTTTCATCTCCTTATTATGTTTGTAATATATATATCATAATTAAATATAATAACATATTTAGCCTTAATTATACTCAAAACTTATAAGAATTTAAAAAAATTATTTTAACATAGTAAAAAAATAAAATAAATATTGCATTAACCTTCAATTGTATTATAAAATTACTTGTGGACTATATTTTACTATGCCAACAACAATAATAAGGAGGAAGATAGTGAGCAAGAAGATACGCCTAGCAACAGTAAAAGATTTAGCGAGAATACAAGAAATATATAGACCTTATGTTGAACAAGAAGATATTGTTGTAAACTCGGAGCATAGAGTACCAACCATGGAGGAATTAGAAGAAAGATTTGCTTTAGTAACTAAAGAATTTCCATGGTTAGTATGTGAAATAGAAGATGTAGTTGTAGCTTATGCATATGCAGGAAAGCCATTTAAAAGAGAAGGGTACAAATGGAATGCAGAAGTTTCAGTATATGCTGATGGGAAATACCATGGAAGAAGATTAGCATCTGCCCTATATGAAAGTTTATTAGAATTATTAGAGGAACAGGGGTATTACAATGTGTATGCTTGTATATTATCTATAAATGAAAAAAGTATAAAATTCCATGAAAAGTATGGATTTAAAGTGATGAGTATTTTTCCAAATTCAGTGCATAAACATGACAAATGGATGGATGTAATATGGATGAATAAAGTATTACAGGAATTTAAAAATGATGTTAAAAATCCTGTATCGATATGGGATTTAGATAAGGAGCTAGTGGATAATATATTAAATAAAAATGGGGATATAATAAAAGGGTAATAATATGGACACCAATCGGTTTATAAAAAAATATATAAAAATAAAGCTATCTTGATGAATGATATGATAATCATTGCAAAAAGATAGCTTTTTTTAATTTTTAATCACTTAACTTGAGCAATGAATCTTTCTAATCATGTACAAGAGCTGTTAAATGGTTAAATTTAACCATTTTAAAAGCAACTCTTTTAGGGAAATTCAAAAAGATGTATTGTATTATCACAGCTATTTGGGGGAGCTGTGATTCTTATTTTGATATAGATATAATTTCTATTATATTTATAAAAATCCTTCAATGATAAAAAAATAAAAAACTTTAAATTTTGGAAATGAATTCTTGGCTTTATTAGTAATAAAAATATGTGCATGTGGAAATCTATAATAAATCTATAATTTCATAGAAGAAAAAAGGAGGCAAAAATGCGAAAAGTAAATCAAACTAGAAAAGAACTCCATGAAAGTGATATAAACAACTTTGTAAATCATGCAAGAAATTTTGAAGAATTAACTGATTTAATAGAGGATGAGAATGAAAAAGTAAGTAAAAAAATAAAGAAAGAAGGAAATTTTAAATTACCTTCTTATGAAGAAGTTCATTATAGTAATGACAAATTTTAATACAAAAAACTACTGGATAAATAATTCCAGTAGTTTTTTGTATTATAAATTATAATATATATTTACGTGTAAAAAAATGGTAAAAAAATATGCGATTATGTTATAATAAGTTGGAATAATGACTATTAATGTACAAATAAACTTAAAATGTTAAAATGGTTTGATAAAAATTTATAAGATACATAACATAAAATATAGTGAGATTATTTGTATAATTGAAATTATATGGTTATTTTTCCCATGTTAATTATCCATAAAAATATGATAAAATATTTCAGATATAGATAATTAACGGACTTTTACGGCTGGGTAAAAGTAAGTGTAAAAATATATGAGTAGGTGGAAGATAATATGAAACAAGTGAGTGTTGTTGGTATAGCAGGTGGGACTGCATCAGGAAAATCAACTATAGTAAATTATATTAAAGAGTTTTTCAAGGATGATATAGAGTTAATTTGTCATGATAGTTACTACAAAGCAAATGATGATAAAACTCTTGAAGAAAGAAAAAATTTAAACTACGATCATCCATCATCTTTTGAAACAAAAAGAATGATAGAAGACATAAAAAAGTTAAAAGCAGGAAATGAAATAGAAGTTCCTGTTTATGATTACACTAAACATACTAGAGCTAAAGAAACAGTGCTTGCTCACCCTAAAAAAGTTATTATAGTAGAAGGAATATTAATATTTGAAGATCCAGAACTTAGAGACCTTATGGATATAAAGGTATTTGTTGATACAGACGCAGATGAACGTTTAATGCGTCGTATACTAAGAGATACAAAAGAAAGAGGAAGAAGTGTTGAGTCAGTATTATCACAATATGTTAATACGGTAAAACCAATGCATGAACAATTTGTAGAGCCTTCTAAAAAGCATGCAGATATAATAATACCAAGAGGTGGAGAGAATACTACAGGTATACATATCCTACAAGAACATTTAAAATTAATATTAGGATAATTACTAAAAGCAGTTTATTATGAATTTAATAAGCTGCTTTTTTATATTTCCTTAACAAATTGTAATCATAACTTCATAGGAATCATTTTCTATTTGTAATATAATGAAAATGACTTGATAACTTTGAAGTACTTAATTTATTTTGAAAGGGGGAAATTTAATGAAATATGAAAAGTTAAGCAAAAAATCTATAAATTGTATGTTTGTAGCTTCATTAGTACAATTTTTAGTGAGTAGTAGTATTTTATTTGTGATTTGGCTTATATTTGGGCATCATTTTCCACAAATTATTGTAAATATTATGGCAGGGTTAGTCTTATTAGATTTTTTATATCTAATAGTATCACCCAAAATAAGATACGAAAGATATAGATATTCTATTACAGAAGACGCCATTGATGTTAAAGAAGGATTTATATTTATAGAAAGAAATATAGTTCCAATAGAAAGACTTCACAAAATAGCCATAGAAAAAGGACCTATTGATAGAATGTTTAAACTGTCAAAAGTGATTGTAACTACAGCTGGTGGAGATGTTACAATTAGGTTTTTAGAAGATGAAAAGTCTGAATTTATAGCAGATACTCTTAAGAAAAAAATAAATGAAGTAGCTATAGAGTCAAGATTAAACAAACAAGACAATTTATTATAAGGGGGGTGACATTTATGAGTGAACAAAAATTTAGGTGTCATCCAAGTATTATTATTGAAAAAACATGTGGAGTTATTATAGCATTGTTTTTTATATTTTTTAGAAACTTAGATGATTTAGAAGAAATGGCAAGAAAAGGATTTAGCAGTAGAAACGTATTAATTTTAGGCATTATTCTGGGCGTCCTAATTCTAATTTTAATTTATAATATTATGGTTTGGGCTAAAACTTTTATAAGCATAGAAGAAAATACAATAGTTATTCAAAGGAATACAATTAATTCAAAGGAGAATACATTTGGAATCAGAAATATATCTAATGTAAACTTGGAGCAAAATATCTTTGAAAGAATAATTGGAACTTATAAAATAAAAATTGATACGGATAGCTTATCTACAGCCAATTCAACAGATATAGAAATTGTACTTTCGAAAAAGCATGCTTATGATTTCAAAAATAAAGTTTTATCTCTTATGAATAATGAAAAATTAAAGAATGTACAGAGAGATGAAAATAATATAAGTATTAACACATCAGGAGATGAGATATATTTTGGTGATGAAAATATAAAGTATGACATAGTTTATTCTGTAAATGATGTATTAAAGCATTGTTTTTATAATTTATCATTATTTGGACTTATATTTAACTTAGCGATTATAGGATTTGTAGCATTTGCTTCAGTTAGATTTGATGGAGCCAAAGGCTTTTTTGCATTGGGGATAGTATTAATTACTTCTTGTTTTTCCATATTCAAATTCTTTTTTGGCGATTTAATTAAATATTATAATTTTTCAATTAAACGTGAAAAAGACAAGCTTTACATAAGTTATGGTTTATTAAAAATAAAAAAATTTGCTGTGCCAATAAGTAGAATTAACGCTTTAAATGTTAAACAATCTTACATATCTAGGGTATTTAAAAGATATCAAAGTGATATAGTAACTATTGGTGTAGGAGATGATGATTCTGAAGGATCTCAAATCTTATTATCTAGTAATAAAGAAGATTTTATAAAAAATATGAAAATTTTAATTCCAGAATTAAATTTGGAGGAATACTTAAACTTGGAAAAAGAATCTAAAAATCATCATATAATAAAAATTATTGATATTATACTTGGAACAATATTTTCTTCTGTGATTTTATATTGTATATATA
The DNA here is from genome assembly GCF_036812735.1 of Terrisporobacter glycolicus ATCC 14880 = DSM 1288. Lineage (NCBI taxonomy): Bacteria > Bacillati > Bacillota > Clostridia > Peptostreptococcales > Peptostreptococcaceae > Terrisporobacter > Terrisporobacter glycolicus. The sequence continues at coordinate 872,199 of NZ_CP117523.1, forward strand.
AGTTTGATATAGGTATTTCACCATTAATATTTGTGGGAATTGACTTTGTAATATTTTTAATTTTAGTATTATTTTATTATATGTCCTATATAACTCGTGGTCTTTATATAGGCAATGACAATATGGCAATGTCCTGGGGTATTTTTGCTAAAAAAATTAGTATTATTAAATATGAAAAAGTACAATATATGGATGTTAAAGAAGGTCCTATAAGTAGTAAGTTGGGTCTGTGTAGTGGTGAACTTCATATTTTAGCTAGTTTTGGTAATAATATAAGGACATTAGGATACTATAACAATAGTTTCTTTGAAAAATTGAAAGAGAAAATTTTGTTTAATTAATAAAAAGAGTTACAACACAAATTTTGTGTAGTAACTCTTTTTTTCTGTCAGAAGTTTGTCATAAGTAAAAGGTATTATGTAAGTATAAAATTTATGTGGAGGTAAATAGCTATGAGAATAAAAAACAAAATCATTGTAGTCTTATTAATATTAATATCAATTTTTCTTTGTTTTAACTTATACATTAATTATCATAAAAAGGTAACTAAGATTGATAAATATTTTAATAATGCTACTATTGTTGAAGATAATAGACTGGTAGACAATGTAGATATAAAGATTAAAGGTAATTTATCTGATACGCACTTTATATATAGATACTTACAATTTAGCAAAGAGTTAAAAGGTACTGTCAGCATAGGAGGTAAAATGTATTATGTGAGAGCCTCTAGTGTAGCAAAAGATGGAATTATACAAGGAATACTAACAAAAGAAAAAGATGAGCTTATATCTGATTATGAAATTAGTTTTTCGAAAAATTTAGATAAAATTTGCATTTATAAAGGCAATTATATAATTTCGGCTCCAGCAAAATCATTAGACGAAGCTATAAATGTTTATAAATCAATTGTAGACATACCTATAAATTAAATATTTATATTTATATCAGAGGATCGTAATAAGTGTTTATTAATATATAAAATATAAAAATAAATTAAGAGGTGGATAAAATGAGTATATTAAAAGGGATAAATTTAGTTAAGATATATGGACAGGAACCAAATATAGTAAAGGCATTAGATCATGTAAATATTGAGATAAATGAGGGGGAGTTTGTTGCTATAATTGGAACATCAGGAAGTGGAAAATCTACACTGTTAAATATGTTAGGCGGCTTAGATAGGTTAACTGAAGGAAACGTAATTATAAATAATAAAAAATTAAGTGAAATGAACGATGAAGAAGTAACTATTTTTAGAAGAAGAAATATAGGTTTTATTTTTCAAAATTATAACTTAGTGCCTATACTAAATGTTTATGAAAACATAGTTCTTCCTATAGAATTAGATGGCGTAAAAATAGATACAGAGTACGTTGATTCAATAATAAGTACTTTAGGATTAAGTGATAAATTGACAAATATGCCTAATAACTTATCAGGGGGGCAACAGCAACGTGTGGCAATAGCAAGAGCACTAGCTACTAAACCAGCTATAATTTTAGCAGATGAGCCTACTGGAAATCTTGATAGTAAAACAGGAATGGATGTAATAGGTCTTCTTAAAATGACTAGTCAAAAATTCAATCAAACAATGGTAATGATAACTCACAACGAAGAGATATCACAATTAGCTGATAGAGTTATAAGAATTGAAGATGGTAAGGTGGCTAGAGGTGATAAATAATGAAAATAGAAAACAATAATAAAAATATAATAAAGAGAATTACAAAATCATCTCTTAAATCTAATAAGACTAAAAATATTTTCGTAGTAGTAGCAATTATTTTAACTACTTTTATGATATCTTCTGTATTTACTTTAGGAATGAGTTTTGCAAAAAACTACGCAACAATGAATTTAAGAGATCAAGGAACAACAGCAAGTACTTTTTTACCAAATCCAACAAATGAACAGATAAAAGAAATTATAGGTTTAGATGTATCTAAAAATATTGGCAAGGAAATAAATGCAGGTATTGTAAGTTCAAAAGAATTAAGTAAAATTAAAACTACTATATCACTTAAATACTTAGATAAAACAAACTGGAAAAAACAACTGAGTCCCTGTATAAGCCATATAGAAGGAGATTATCCTACTAAAGAAAATGAAATTATGATATCTAAAATATCATTAAAGTTTTTAGACAAAGAAAATGCTAAAATAGGAGATAAAATAAAAATTCCTTGTGATATAAGTGGAAAAATAAGTGAAAAGGAATTTGTAATAAGTGGATATTTCACTTCTTATGCTTATATTCAAGATAGTGGAGAAATATTTGTATCAGAAAGTTTTATAAAAGATAACAATTTGTCTTTAGAAAAAAATGGGCAACTTTTAATTACTTTGGAAAAAAATAAAAAAAATCAGGCACCAGAACTTTTAAAAAAAGAAGTATCTTTAAAGAAAAATCAAAAATTTGAATATAACTATGATGTGGAGCAAGACTCAGAAAGTATAATGATGGCATCTGTAAGTATTATAGCTATTATAGGTGGATTTATAGTCCTTAGTGGATATTTACTTATTTACAACATTTTATATATAGCAGTTACTAAAAATATTCAGTTCTATGGATTACTTAAAACTATAGGAACATCGCCAAAACAAATTAAAAAAATAGTAAGAGGTCAAGGTCTTAGATTAGCAGCCATAGGTATACCAATAGGAGTAATTTTATCAGTAATAGTTTCTTATTTAATTGTGCCATCGGCTATTGAAGGAATGAGTAGTGGAACTTATTATGCTCCTATGATGCCAAGTGAGATATATTTCACTCCACTAGTTTTTGTGGGAACCATATTATTTGCACTAATTACAATATTAATAAGTTGCAAAAAACCTGCTAAAATTGCTAGTAGTATTTCACCAATAGAAGCTATGAAATTTAGCGGTAAAAAATCAAAAAAAGAAAAGAAAAATAGAAACTCTACTAATGGTGGAAAACTTTATAAAATGGCTTGGTACAATGTTTTTAGAGATAAAAAACGCGCAATACTAGTTTTTTTATCTTTATTTATGGGGATTATGACATATTTAAGTGTAAATACTTTTATGAATAGTGTTAGTTTAGAAAATTATGCCAATAGATATTTACCTAATGATTTTGAAATACAAAATTATTATGATGACAATTCAACTTTAGATAATAAAGTTATAGAGGAAATAAAAACTATAAAAGGTGTTAATTCTGTAGAAATTTTAGCATCTTCATCTATACAAATGGACATGAATAAAAAAGTGCTTATGCCTGCTTTAGAAAGAGGATATAGCATGCATGGGGGAGACATAGACGAATTAGACAAGTATTTAAAAGATATAGAAAAAGATCCTAGTAAATTAGCACCAATGGTAGTTGGGTTAGAGGATAAAACAATAGAAAGGTATAACGATGCAATTAATAAAAAAATAGATATAGAAGATTTCAAAAAAGGAGATTTAGCTCTAATTGATGGATTTTATTACAATGATGAAGAAAAACTAGATTTCTCAAAAGAAAAAATAACTTTTAGAAATACTAAAGAACATAAATCCAAGGAAATAAATATAGAGCTAATGCCAGATGAAAATGCAATTTTATCCATAGGTTCAAGTCAAACTGGTATGCCAGTAATATATGTTAGTTCTTCTACTTTAAATAAATTGACTAAAAATACTAGAAATCATTTAGTATATGTTGACGTGGCAGATAACTATGACAGTGAAGTAAAAAGTAAATTAAAAACATTAGCCAGTAAAAATCGTTTCCATCTTACATCTAAAACAGATACTATGAATGATTTTAAGAAAAGTTCTATGATGATGAATTTGGTAGGTGGTGGAATTGCCATAATTTTAATAATTATAGGTCTATTAAACTTCATTAATGTTATGGTTACTAATGTAAATGTAAGATTAAAAGAACTTGCCATAATGGAAAGTATAGGCATGACTAAAAAACAAATTATAAAGATGTTAACTTTAGAAGGTGCATATTATGCCGGAATAACTACTTTAACCACATGTACCTTAGGCATGGGAGTAGTGTATTTTATTGCACAAATTACAAAACAAATTGCTGATTATGCAGAATTTGTTTTTCCTACTGTGCCTTTGGTTTCCCTGATTACATTAATATTTGCAGTTTGCTTAATAATTCCAAGTGTAGTCTACAAATACAGTAGCAAAGCAAGTGTAACAGAAAGATTAAGAGAAATAGAGAATTAGAAAATAAGAAATAAGCAATAGTGGTAGGTATGAAAAATCTACCACTATTGCTATAATTAGATAGGACATTTGATTAAAGGGGTGATTATTATAGCTACAATTTTAATAATAGAAGATGATAGGGTACTAAATAAGGGAGTTGCCTTTGCATTAAAAAAAGAAGATTACAAAATTATAAGCGCATACAATATGGAAGAAGGGAAAAATGCTATTTTACAAAATGAAATAGACTTCTTGCTTTTAGATATTAATCTACCTGATGGAAGTGGACTAGATTTGTGTAGTAATATAAACGGTAAGATAGATTTTCCTATAGTATTTTTTACAGCCAATGATACAGAAGAAGATATGATTAAAGGGTTTGAGTGTGGATGTGATGATTATATTTCAAAGCCTTTTTCTATGGATGTATTAAAATTAAAAATAAGTGCTATTTTAAAAAGAAACAGTGCTAAAAATAAAGATATATTTAAATATAAAAATTTAAAAATTGATTTTACTAGTAGAAAAGTTTATAAAAATGATGAAGAAATTTACTTAACTGTTACAGAGTACAAATTACTGGAAGTGTTAAGCAGAAATAAAGGTAGAGCTATGACTAAGGAGATTTTATTGGATAAACTTTGGGATAATAATGGAAACTATGTGGATGAAAACACTTTATCTGTAAACATAAGAAGACTTCGTAAGAAAATAGAAGACGGTGGGAAAAATCCTGAATATATAGTTACCTTATTTGGAATTGGATATATCATGGGAGAATAATTTATGGATAAAAAATTTGATAGAAAAAATACTGCATTTAAGATATGTCTTATAATTATTTGTTTAATTTTTAATATGTTAATTGGTTTTTTAAGCAAAAGTTTTAAAATTACTTTAATTGTTTTAGTATTTAATTTAATTATAATTTTCATGTTTTTTATTTATGAAAGAATGTTTCAAAATTATATGAAAGATATACTAATAAAACTATCAGATATGTTAGCTACCATATCTGATATGAGGGAAACCGAAGTATTTTCTATGATAGATGATTCTCTATTTTCAAAACTACAACATCAGACTTTAAGATTAACTAATATTTTAAAAACTCAAAATAACAAAATAGAAAATGATAAAAATGAAATAAAATCATTAATCTCTGATATAGCTCATCAGTTAAAAACACCTTTAACCAATATGAAAATGTACAGTGAATTTTTACAAGATGAAGATTTAACAGAAGAAGAGCGACAAGAGTTTAATGAAATTATTATTTTATCCTTAGACAAACTTTGTTTTTTAGTGGAAAGTATGATAAAAATGTCTAGACTGGAAAGTTCAGTAATTAGTATAAATCAAAAATATGAAGATTTAAATGATACAATTTTAATGGCTATTACACAACTTTATAAAAAAGCTGAAATAAAAAATATAGCTATTGATTTTAGACAAAAAGATAAAGTTAACTTATATCACGATAAAAAATGGACATGTGAAGCTATTTTTAACATAATTGAAAATGCAATAAAATACTCTAAAGAAAATAGCAAAATAACTATAACAATACAAAAATATGAGATGTTTACACGAATTGATATTGAAGATAATGGTATTGGCATAAAAGAAGAAGAAATTCCAAAGATATTCTCTAGATTTTATAGAGGCCAGAATGTACAAGACAAAGAAGGAATAGGAATAGGTCTTTATTTAAGTAGACAAATAATTACAAAACAAGATGGATATATAAAAGTGAAATCACAAGATACAGGTAGTACCTTTTCCGTATTTATGTTAAATGATATAAAGAATAAAATATAATAAATAAAAATCAGATTAGAAGTAAGAAAATATTATAATCTGATTTTTTTATGTCAGAAAATTGTCAGAAGTGTTTATTATTATATAACTATAGCATGATGAATAGATAGATGAAAAAGGGTGGCAAAAATGAAGTTTAAAAATAATAATAAAAATATAGTAAAAAAGATAACAAAATCATCATTAAAGTTTAACAGAGGAAGAAATATATTTGTAGTCCTTGCTATAGTGCTTACTACATTTATGACGTGTTCAATATTTACTATAGGAGTTAGTCTTGTAAATAATTATAATACTATGAATATTAGAATAAGAGGAACAACATCAGATGCAATGTTGTCAAATCCTAAAAAAGAGCAAATTGAAGCTATAAAGAATTTGGGTATAACCACATCAATTGGTGAGGAAATTTTAGTAGGAAATGTTATTAATAAAGAACTAGAAAAGGACAATCATGAGATATTTTTAAAATATTATGATAAAGAAAACTGGGAAAAACAAATTACACCTACAATAAGTAATGTAGAGGGAAATTATCCAACAAGTGAAAATGAAGTTATGGTATCTACGAAAGCATTAGAGTTTTTAGGAAAAGAAGATGCGAAAATAGGAGAAAAAATTAAGTTTGAATATATAGATGCAAAAGGAAATAAAAATAAGAAAGAGTTTGTATTAAGTGGTAAATATAAGACTTATTCAGTTACTGAAAAAATAGGATACTTAGCGCTATCAAAGGATTATATAAAAAATAATAATTTAAGTGTAGGCCATGAGGGCTCAATTACTATTTGTTTTAAATCTGGTGAAAAATATAATGCACAAGAGATTTTAAAGTCCAAAATTAAATTAGATGATATGCAAGAATTTGACTATTATAATGATGTTGATGAAGATGGAAAAGAAGTAAAGATAAAATCCGTTATTGTGATGGGAGTCATAGGATTATTTATAGTATTTAGTGGATACTTGCTAATATACAATATAATGTACATATCCGTTAGTAAAGATATACATTTTTATGGATTAATAAAGACTATAGGCGCATCTCCAAAACAAATTAAGAAAATTGTAAATGGACAGGCGTTTAGACTAGCTATTATAGGTATTCCAATAGGACTGTTTTTAGGTGCAACGGTATCATTTGGAGTTGTACCTATGATTCTTGAAAGTTTTTCTGTTAATGTTAATGCTAATGCAATGCCAGGTGATATATCATTTAATCCCGTAATATTTATATCAGCAACCATATTTTCAATACTAACAGTAAGTATAAGTTGTAGAAAACCAGCAAAAATAGCAAGTTTTATATCGCCAACAGAAGCTCTTAAATATTCAATAGGAAATAAAGAAAAGAAAAATAAGAACAATAGTTATAGAAAAAGTACTAATGGTGGAAAGATTTATAAGATGGCATATCACAACGTATTTAGAGACAAAAAACGTGCAATTTTAGTATTTTTATCTCTTTTTATGGGAATCATGACATATTTAAGTATTTATACTTTTACTAGTAGTTTAAGTGTGGATAATTATATTGATACATATATAAGCAATGATTTTAGAGTACAAAATATTCAAGCTATAGACGAAAAAATGAACGATGATTTTATAAAAAAAGTAGAAAATATTAAAGGTGTGGAGTCAGTTAGTAAATTTAAATTTTCTAATTTACAAAGTGATACAAATGAAATACCGCGTTTATTAAGCAAATTTGTATATGATAAAGATGATATACAAGAAATAATGGATTTTCAAGAGAAAATGAAAATGGAAACACCTATGTATTATAGGTCTTTTATAATTGGAGTGGATGATTTAGCAATAGAAAAATTCAGTGAAATGAGTAATGCTAAATTTAATTTAGATGATTTTAAGTCAGGAAAAGTTGCTTTAATAGATACAATATGTTATTCAAAAGAAGAGAAAAATAATCTAGATAATAAAATTACTTTAAAAGGTAAGCATAGTAACTCTCTGACTTTTGAAATAGTAAAATTTGAAAATGATTCTAATTTATTACCAGATATAGGATTGCCTGTTATTTATATTAGCTCATCTCAGATAGAAAAGTTAGATAATAAATCCGTTAATAGTATGTTGTATATAGACGTAGATAAGAAATGCGAATATGAAATATATTCTAGGCTCAATGAAATGATAGACTCTGAGTATTTATTTGTAGAGTCAAGATCACAACTAGTTAAGGAGTTCAGCAGCAATGTAACAATCATGAATATTATATCTACTAGTATGTCTGCAATATTGATTTTAATAGGTGTGTTAAATTTTATCAATGTTACGGTTACAAGTATCAACACGAGGCGAAAAGAATTGGCCATAATGGAAAGTATAGGAATGACAAAGAAACAAATTAAGAATATGTTAGTGTTTGAAGGAGGATATTATGCAGCAATAACTACTTTTCTTATATCAACTTTTGGTATGGTAATTATATTTGAAATAGCAAAATCAACTAAGAAAATTGCTAGTTATGCAAAATTTGCATTTCCTAAATTACCTTTTATATGTTTACTAGTTTTTATATTCATAATATGTTTAATTACTCCATTGGTAGTTTATAAATATTCCAGTCTAAAAAGTGTTACAGAAAGGCTTAGAGAAATTGAAAAATAAAATAAAAAATATATACAAAATAGATGAATCCTAAAGTTATCTTAGGATTCATCTGATTTTTTTAATTTACGATATTTTATAAAAGTTGGTATATTTACAGCAAAAACTATTATGGCTATTAAAATTAACAACAATGCAAAAGTTTTATCTGTAGACCCTACAGGAGAATATAAAATATTTAGTATTGAAAAAGAAATTAAAAATATAAATGCAGAAATCCTAAATAATAATATTCTTCTAAAATAATCAATCTTAGACTCTAAATTAGAAAACATACTGAATTTACCTAACATTCTTTTTCGTCTAAAAAATACCCAATTTCTATAGTGGCATACATATTCAACACTCCACTCATCTTCCAAATAATTGAGAAAGTCCTCTTGATTAGGAGAAGAAGAAAGATTTTCAAATAATTCAAGAAAGTAGTGATACTCACCAGGATTACATTTTTCAAATTTATATTTGCAAAAGCTACAACTTTTTAAAGCGTATCCCTTTGAACACATTATATTTATCCATTCTTCTTTTTTTTCATATTTACCAAGTGTAAAAAATTTATAAATAATCATAAAAAATCCTCCAATTAAAGTTTAAGAATAGCTAAATATATTATATTTATATGATTTTTTTCATTTTATACTCTAATTATAGAGCCATATTTAGGATATGTTAAGCATAAATGATTTAATTTCCAAATTAAATTAAAATAAAGACTTTTTACATATAATGATTTAAAATTGTAGTATAGATAAAGAGTACAAAATTAATAAATGAAGTGAGGTATTGTAATGATTTGTAAAGAATGTGGTGCGATGATTAAACATGATGAGGAATACTGCAGGAAATGTGGCGCTTTAGTAATTAATTTTAAAAAAAATGAAAACAAGAGTTTGAAAAATATATGTATAGAAAATAATGTAAGAGGAAAATGGCAAAGCTTTATAACTAAAATTAATAATAAAGATACAAGAGATCATAAAGTTAAAGAAATTAATAAACACAATTTAGACATAAATAACTTAGGTAGTTTAGTTAACAAATATAGTGAATCAGTAAAAAATATATTATCTGAAGATTATAATGAAAAAGATAATAAGCTAAAAAATAAGTAATTAAAATTGAGAATGATTTAATTTATAAAAATAGAGAATAATAAACTAAAAGTATTGATTATATAATCAATACTTTTTTAGTTTAAGAAGAACTAGATATTGCAATTTACTTAGGACAAATTGTTTTGGAAAAAATTAATAAAATTTAAATTTATATTAAATGAATTTATTATTAATATTAGTATATTTCAATAATAAAAATCATATTTAATAAGAAAACAATTAGAGATACTAAACTTTTAAATAATTAATATGAACAATTATAAAGATTGAAATAATATAAACAAGTTACCTACAGGCTTTTAAAGTTTTCTATAGAAAATAAAAAAATAAAAAAACTATTGAAAAATAGCTCGGAATTTTATATAATAGCTATTGTTGTTTAGAAATTATAAACTTAATGTTTACATATAATAACATGAAAAGTAAAAATTGAGTTTAATATACTAAACTAAAAATTTACTAATAATAAAAACAAAAGTCGACATAAAATAATAAAAATAAATTTTATATGATAAAAGGGAGGTGTTGCTATGGATATAGGTGGAAAAATTAAACGTATGAGAATAGAAAAGCAACTGACCCAGGAAGAATTGGCAAACAGATGCGAACTATCGAAGGGATTTATATCTCAGCTTGAGAACAATTTAACTTCACCCTCTATTGCAACCTTAATAGATATATTAGATATCTTGGGAACAAATTTAAGAGAGTTTTTCAATGAAATAAGTGATGAAAAAATCACCTTTACAAAGGATGATATGTTTGAAACAGAAGACGAGGATTTAAAATATACATTGAAATGGTTAGTTCCAAATTCACAAAAAAATGATATGGAACCTATAATAATAACTTTACAACCAGGTGGACAATATAAAGAAGATAAGCCGCATGAAGGAGAAGAATTTGGATATGTTCTAGCAGGATCAATTTTCCTTCATTTAGGAGATAAGAAAAATAAAGTAAGAAAGGGCGAAAGTTTTTACTTTAAACCTAGAGCTAATCACTATATATCAAACTCAGGTAAAAAAGAAGCAAAAGTTGTTTGGGTAAGTACGCCACCAATGTTTTAAGCAAAGATATATCGTTGACGCTATAAGTGAAGCGAATTTTAAGTAATGTAGTTGTCTGAAGCGGATAGCGAAGACATCTCATTGACGCTATAAGTGAAGCGAATTTTTAGAATAAAAGAGGTGTTTATATTTGAAACAAGAGAACATAATTGAATTAAAGAATATTTCAAAAACATATGAAGAAAATGAGGTGCTAAAAGACCTTAATTTAGATATAAGAAAAAATGAATTTTTAACTTTACTAGGACCAAGTGGATGTGGGAAAACAACTACTTTAAAAATAATAGCTGGTTTTGAATTTGCTGATGATGGAAGTGTTTTATTTCAAGGCAAAGATGTAAATGAAATACCTCCATATGAAAGACCAGTAAATACAGTTTTTCAAAAATATGCTTTATTTCCTCATATGAATGTATATGAAAATATAGCTTTTGGATTAAAAATAAAAAAAATGGATCAAAAGGCTATAAATGAAAAAGTTAAGAAAATGCTTAAACTTGTGGCACTACCAGGATTTGAAGGTAGAAGTATTGATTCATTAAGTGGTGGGCAACAACAAAGGGTTGCTATAGCTAGAGCTTTAGTAAACGAGCCAAAAGTACTTTTACTAGACGAGCCTTTAGGAGCATTAGACTTAAAACTAAGACAAGAAATGCAAAGAGAACTTAAAAATATACAACAGCAATTAGGAATAACATTTATATTTGTTACTCATGACCAAGAGGAAGCATTATCAATGTCAGATACTATTGTTGTTATGAATAAAGGTAAAATACAACAAATGGGAACACCACAAGATATATACAATGAGCCTGAGAATGCTTTTGTTGCTAGATTTATAGGTGAAAGTAATATAATAGATGGTGTAATGCATGAAGACTTTTTAGTAGAGTTTTGTGGAAAAATCTTTGATTGTGTGGATAAAGGATTTAAAAAAAATGAAGAAATTCAGGTAGTAATTAGACCAGAAGATATAAAAATGGTTAAACCAGAAGATGGTATGTTAAAAGGAGAAGTTACTTCTTGCGTATTTAAAGGAGTTCATTATGAAATGACAGTTAAATCTAGTGGATTAACTTGGTTACTTCATAATACTAAATCAGCAGAAGTTGGAAATGAGTTAGGCTTAGATATTTATCCAGAAGACATACATATCATGAGAAAAACAGGGGATGATGAGTCAAATGAAGAATAAAAACAAATTAGGCTTAAAAATATCTTCTCCATATATAATCTGGAGTGGATTATTCATTGTAATTCCTTTATTCTTAATTGTATTCTTTGCATTTACAAAAAGTACTAATGAAGGGTACACTTTCACTTTAAAATATTTTGAAGAATTAATGCAACCTATGTATTTTAGGATATTCTTTAGATCAATTAAACTAGCAGTATTATCAACAATACTATGTTTATTAATAGGATATCCAACTGCTTATATAATATCTAAAACAAAAGCAAGCAGACAAAATACATTGCTTATGCTTGCTATAATTCCTATGTGGATGAACTTCTTACTTAGAACTTATGCATGGTCAGCAATTCTAGGAAGAAACGGAATATTAAACACAATAATTACAGGGTTAGGATTTAGTCCTGTTAATATACTTTATACAGATACAGCGGTAATGCTAGGTATGGTTTACAACTTCTTACCGTTTATGATACTGCCAATATATACAATCTTATCAAAGATGGATCAAGATTTAATAAATGCAGCTAAAGACTTAGGAGCAAATAGCAGACAAGTGTTTACAAAAGTAATATTACCACTTAGTATGCCTGGAGTTGCATCAGGAATAACAATGGTATTTATGCCAGCAGTATCTACCTTCGTAATTTCAAAATTACTAGGTGGTGGACAATTCATGTTAATTGGTAACTTAATAGAACAACAATTTATGTCAGTTGGTGACTGGCACTTTGGTTCAGCAATATCAATCTTCATGATGATAGTCATTTTAATTTCAATGGCAATACTTAATAAATTTAGTGACGAATCAGATAAGGAAGGCGGTGGATTACTATTATAAAGAAATTCACATCAAATATATATTTAACTCTTGTGTATATATTCTTATATGCACCAATAATATCACTGGCAGTGTTTTCATTTAATGATTCAAAATCCATGGCAAAATGGAATGGATTTTCACTTAGATGGTATCAAGAGTTATTACAAAATGAAAGAATATTAGATGCACTTTATTACACAATTTTTATTGCCTTAGTAGCATCAGTAATAGCAACTATAGTAGGAACAATTACTGCTATAGGAATTCATAAAATGAGAAAAGGAAAAGTAAGAGGATTACTTCTAAATATAAACTATTTACCCGTATTAAACCCTGATATAGTAACAGGGGTGGCATTAATGTCACTATTTGTCTTTGTAAGATTAGAATTTGGTTTTACTACAATGTTATTGGCACATATAGTATTCGATATACCTTATGTAATTTTATCAGTACTTCCAAAATTAAAACAATTACCAGCTAACATAGAAGATGCAGCAATGGACTTGGGAGCTACTCCCTGGTATGCTCTTAGAAAAGTTATTCTTCCTCAAATAAAGCCAGGTATAATATCAGGTATGCTTATAGCATTTACTATGTCTATAGACGACTTTGTAATAAGTTTCTTTACAACAGGAAATGGTGTAACAAACTTGGCAATAGAAGTTTACTCAATGACAAGAAGAGGATTAACTCCTGAAATAAATGCCTTATCAACATTAATGTTTGTTGCTGTTTTAATATTATTACTTTTATCAAATATAACAGCAAACAAAAAGGCAGCACAAAGATCATAATTAAAGGGAGGACATAAAATGAAACTTAAAAAAATAATTTCAATAGCATTAACAGTAGTCATGTCGTCCACTTTATTAGTAGGTTGTGGTCAATCTAAAAAATCTGCTGAAGTTTTAAACATATATAATGTGGGTGATTATATTGATCCAGATTTAATAGCAAAGTTTCAAGAAGAAACGGGAATTACTGTTGTATATGAAACTTATGACACTAATGAAGCTATGTATCAAAAACTTAAAAGTGGAAGTACTAAATATGATTTAATATTCCCATCAGATTATATGGTGGAGAAATTAATTGACGAAGATTTAGTATCAACAATAGATTATTCAAAAATACCTAATTATAAATATATAATGAAGGACTTTAGAAATCCTGACTATGACCCAGGAAACAAATTCTCGGTTCCTTATTTATGGGGTACTTTTGGAATATTATATAACAAAACTATGGTAGATGAAAAAGACGTGCAAAGTTGGGATGTACTTTGGAATCCTAAATATAAAGGTGAAATTCAAATGTTAGACTCAGTTAGAGATACAATGGGAATATCTTTAATAAGACTAGGACACTCAATTAATACGCACAAAACATCAGAAATAGAAGCAGCTAAGAAGGAGTTAATAAAACAGCTACCTCTTGTGCAAGCTTATGTAAATGATGATGGAAAAGATAGACTTATAGTTGGAGACGCTGCTATGGGTATAGTATATAATGGAGATGCTTTAGTTTTAATGGATGAAAATCCTGACTTAGCTTATTCCGTTCCTAAGGAAGGTACTAATAGATGGGTTGATGCTATGTGTGTTCCTAAAATAGCAGAAAATAAGGATTATGCAGAAAAATTTATAAACTTTATATTAGATCCAGAAAATGCTCTTAAAAATGTAGAGTATATAGAGTATTCAACACCAAACCAAGGAGCTTATGATCTGTTGGATGACGAAACTAAAAATGATCCAGCTGCTTATCCGGATGAAAAAATATTAGATAAGTCAGAAGTATTCTTAAATTTACCACCAGATGTACAAAAAAAATACGAAGATGCTTGGACAGAAATAAAATCGCAATAATTTGTGCTTAAATAGCTAACACTTACAAGATATAAAGTCTTATAAGTGTTAGCTATTTTTATTTTAAGCAACGGATATATACGAAGTGAAACGAGGATATATCGTTGGCGATATATGAAAATCATATTTTAAGCAATGGATATATACGAAGTGAATTTTAGTTTGATTTATTAATAGCTGATACAATATTTTCATAAAAGGTTTCTTGCTTATTTCCAGCTATATGAAGACCATCACGTGTAAATTTCAAATACCCATCTTTAGTTATTAAATTGTTAGTTGCATTTATATAATAAACATTATCATAATTGTCGCAATACTTTTCAGTCTCTTTATTGTGATTTTTTATAGCTTTGTTAAAGGATTTTGGGTTTGCATTTGAAAATTTTTTCCCCACAGGAAAAACTTCTTGAACATAGATAGTTTTATTTTTATACTTTTCTACTAAGGATGAAATAAGTTTTTCTTTATTTGAAACATTATTGGAATAAGTAGCTCCATTAACTCCAATTAGCAAAACTACACCTTTAACATCCTCATCATTAGGCAAATCGTTAAAGTTGTCTATCCAATAATCAGGTTGAACACCTTCAACAGCTTTTATAATAGCATTTTCATTATGTTTTTTAATAGTATCTTTAAGTAATACTGTATAAGAGTCACCTAAAAATAAATAACCATCTAAATCAATTTTTTCTGGAGCTTTTTTAGGTTGTTCAGATATTACATATTCCATATCGTCAATATCATTACTATTAGACAAAACCGTCCAATTTGTTTTAGAAATGCTGACACAATTACTTATCTTAGGAAAGATAATTATACTTAAAATTAATACAGCTATTATTACAGATGAAGAAATTATAAATACTCTTTTTTTCTTTTTTTGTTGAAGTTTATTTTTATTTAATCTACTCAACTTTATCTACCCCCTTTTGCTTTACTTTACTAATATATTAATTATAATATAATTTATAAGTATTAAACTAAAAAAAGAAGTTTTTAACAGTACGTTATAATAAAAAATGCTTATGGTGAGGAGGTAAGTACTATGCTAATAGAATTAAATAAGGAAATAATGCAAAGTCTTACAAAGACAGAGAGTGAAATTATAAAATTTATAAACGATAATGAAGAAAGAATGTCAGAGTTATCCATTGTAGATATTGCTTTTGATACTTATTCATCACCTGCAACTGTTTCTAGAGCAATTAGAAAATGTGGAGTAAATGGATTTAATGAACTTAGATATAGAATTACATCTAAAAATAATGATGATGAAATTCACAATATGGGAGAAATTATCAACAAATCTTTTGTGGAAGCTAGACAAGTTGTAGATAGAATATCTGTTACAAATGTACTAAATATTATAAATTGCTTAGCAAATGCTAAGAGAATTTATGTATTGGCAAGAGGCCTTACTGAGTATGTGGGACAAGAGTTTACTTTGAAACTTCAACTATTAGGATGTAATGCTATTTTTATAGATGATCCTAATATTATGCAAATAAAAACAAAAAGTCTAAGCTCTGACGAAGTAGTTTTTATATTTTCATTAAATGGAGAAACTAGTGAACTTATAGAGTCTGCCAAAAATACAAACTTATGTGGAGCAAAAGTGATAACATGTTGTTGTAGTGAAAACTCTCCACTTTTAGAGCACTCACATTACAACTTAATAGGATTTAAGCATAATCACGTTTCTATTAAAAAGTTTGAAGTATCTTCTAGAGTTTCATTGTTTATGATGTCTAGAATTATAATTGATTACATGGCTGCAAATATAGAATTAGAAAAATAATGAAAAGAGGATGAAAAAGATTTTCATATTATGAAAAGATTTTCATTCTCTTTTTTTTTATAATGAATTTATAAGATAAAGGGAGGAAAGATGAATGATTTATACTTTAACTACAAATCCTGCCATAGACATGAATATATGTACTAATTCAATAGAAAGAAAAATCGTAAATAGAACCCATGATGCTGTGTACTCTGCAAATGGAAAGGGATTAAATGTAAGTTTTGTACTTAAACATTTTGGAGTAGATTCGAAGGTACTTGGATTCTTTGGTGGATTCTCAGGGAAATATATAATTGAAGAAACTAGAAAGAAAAATATAGAGATATTTCCAGTAGAAGTAGAAGATACAACAAGAATAAATATTTTTCTTAATGATGGTGAAGGAGAGTTTAAATTTGTTAACTCAGGTTCTTTTGTTGAAAAGCAAAAGCAAGAAGAGATGTTGCAGATGATGAAAAGTTTTGAGGATCTTGAGTATTTATCCATAAGTGGAAGTCTTCCGCCAGGAATAGACCCTTCATATTATGAAGAAATACTAAGGATTTGTGAAAAGAAGAATATAAAGGTAATTTTAGACATTAGTTCACCAAAACTAAAATGTCTATTAAAATATAAACCATTTTTAATTAAACCAAATGATGAAGAAATAGCAGATATTTTTGGAATTATTGTTAGAGATGAAGAAGATATAAAAGACGTTCTGAAATATTTAAATGAACAAGGAGCACAGAATATTTTCTTAACTCTAGGTGAAAAAGGGTCTTATTTTTATAATGGAAAAAATATATACTATGCAAGTGCTCACGAGGTAAAACTTTTAAGTTCAGCTTGTGCAGGAGATTCAGCATTGGCAGGGTTTTTAAGTATTTGGCTTGATGATATTGATAATGAAGAAAATATTAAACAAGCGTTAAAAAGAGCATCAGCAACAGGTGCCAACGTGGCAGAGAGTAATGCTATTGGTGATTTAAAAAAGGTTGAAGAATACATGAATGAAATTAAAATCAGGAGGGTGGAATAATCTATGAGTAAAAAGATATTAGCAGTTACAGGTTGCCCAACAGGAATTGCACATACTTTTATGGCTGAAAAAGCCTTAAAGTTAGCAGCACTGGAGTTAGGCTGTGAAATAAAAGTAGAAACAAATGGAGCAATAGGTGTTGAAAATGCTTTAACAGCAAGAGAAATACAAGAAGCAGATGCAATAATAGTGGCTTGTGATAAAAATGTTGATATGGACAGATTTAATGGAAAGCCAGTAATAGAAGTATCTGTAAGTGAAGGAATAAACAAAGCAGAAGAATTAATACAAAAATGTTTAGAAAATAAAGCTCCTATAAGAAAAGGGAATGTGAGAAGAAGCAATGAAGCTGAGGAAAAGGTTTCTATTGGACATCAAATTTATAAACATTTAATGAATGGTGTATCTCACATGCTTCCACTAGTTGTAGCTGGTGGTGTACTAATAGCAATATCATTCTTATGGGGAATATACTCAGCAGAACCAACTAATGAACAATATAATACAGTAGCTGCAACAATAAAATCTATTGGTGGATTCTCAATGGGTCTTATGGTTCCAGTTCTTACAGCTTTCATAGCTCAGTCAATATCAGGAAGACCAGGGATGCTTGCAGGTTTTGTTGCAGGTATGATGGCAAATGATAATGGTTCTGGATTTATTGGAGGTATAATCGGTGGTTTCTTTGCAGGTTATTTCACATTATTAATAGTTAATAGTTTAAGAAAACTTCCAAGACAACTAGAAGGTTTAAAATCAATATTTATAGTTCCAATAATAACAGTATTTGCTTCAGGATTATTGATGATAGCTTTAGGTGGACCTTGTGCATCTCTTAATGAAAGTATGATGAAATTCTTGGCAGGAATGCAAGAATCAAGCCCAATAGCTTTAGGATTAGTAATAGGATGTATGTCAGCATTTGACATGGGTGGTCCAGTAAACAAAGCGGCTTATGTTACAGGTACTATGTTATTAGCTCAAGGAAACTACTTGTTTATGGCGGGAGTATCTGCTGCTTGTATAACTCCTCCATTAATAATAGCTCTTGCAGCAACATTCAAAAAAGACAGATTTACAAATGATGATCGTACAGCTGGTTTATTAAACTACGTGCTTGGATTTACTCATATAACAGAAGGTGCGATACCATTTGCTGCTAAAAATCCATTAAAAGTTATACCGGTATTAATGATAGGTTCATCAGTATCAGCAATATTAACTTATATGATGAAAATAGAAGTTCCAGCTCCTCATGGAGGATTCTTAATACTAGGATTAGTAAACAAACCAATGATGTGGGTAGCTTGTATATTAGTAGGTTCTGCAGTAGGTGCTTTACTTTATGTATTAGTTACACCAAAAGTAGAAGTTAAGGAAGATCATAAAATAAAAGAAGCTGTAACTAATCAAGGAATAGATAGAGTTGTAACATCTTTATATAATGAAAATACAGTGGCTTTAGAATTAAAAGGTAATACAAAAGAAGAAGTTTTAAGAGAAATGACTGACTTATTATATAAAGATGGTGTTTTAACAAATAAAGAAGAATTCTTAGGTGAAATAAAGAAAAGAGAAGAAAGTGGATCAACTGGATTTGGAAATGGTGTGGCAATACCTCATGCTAAAACTAAATCAGTAGTAAAACCAAGAGTTGCAGTAGGTATATCTAAAAAAGGTTTTGAATTTGATTCAGCAGACGGAAAACCAGTACACTTAATATTTATGATAGCAGCAGGAAAAGGAGATAATGACTTACATTTAAGAACTTTATCTTCATTAGCGCAAAACTTAATGGAAAAAGAATATGTAGATCAAATATTAGCAAGTAAAGACGCAAAAGAAATAGTTGGTTTATTGGCATAAAGGAGAGAAAAAAATGGCTTTAGTTACTACAAAAAAAATGTTATTAGATGCTCAAAAAAATGGATATGCAGTAGGAGCATTTAATGTAGAAAATATGGAAATGGTAATGGCAGTTGTAAGTGCAGCTGAAGAGACAAAATCTCCAGTTATAATGCAAACAACTCCATCAACAGTAAAATATGCTGACTTTGATTACTTTTATGCAAATGTAAAAGTAGCAGCTCAGAAAGCAAATGTTCCAGTGGCAATACATTTAGACCATGGAAATAGTTTTGAATTGGCAATGAAAGCATATAGAAATGGATATACATCAATAATGATAGATGGCTCACATGGTAGCTTTGAAGAAAATATAGCATTAACAAAATCAGTAGTAGATGTTTGTAAATTTGGAAAAGTTCCAGTAGAAGCTGAACTTGGAAAAGTTGGTGGAAAAGAAGACGACTTGGACGGTGGAGATGGGGGATATACGGACCCCTCACAAGCAAAAGAGTTTATTGAAAGGACTGGAGCAGATTCTCTAGCAATTTCAATAGGAACAGCTCATGGTGTATATAAGGGAGAACCTAAGTTAGATTTAAATAGATTATCACAAATAAGAGAAGTAGTAGATATTCCTCTAGTACTTCATGGAACATCTGGAGTGCCTGATGAGATAGTCACAGAATGTGTAAATAGAGGGATTTGCAAAGTAAACTATGCAACAGATTTAAGAATAGCTTTTACTAAGGGAGTAAAAAAAGTATTAGATGAAAATCCTGATACAATAGATCCTAAAAAATACAACTCTCAAGGTAGAGAAGAAGTAAAAGAATATGTTAAGTCGAAAATGGTTGTTGTAAAAAGTGCAGGACAAGCTAATTAATAATACCTAAATTCATATAAAGGCTGATGCAAATAAGAATATTACTTCTTATTTACACCAGTCTTTTTTATTTTAACATTATTAGAGTAAAGCTTTTTATTTAGGTATAGAAAATTTATACAGTTATCTATATAAAGTGTTTTATTTAAATGTATTTAATAAGTTTATAAATACACAATTTTCCAACTATTTTGGAGGCAATTGTAAAAAATATATTTAGAGTATATAATGTGGGAAAGTAGCATAATTTAAGCATAAGTGTAAAAAGGAGTGGATTATATGACAAATACTAAGCCAACTATGTTACATAGTAATAGAGGATCTGTTTTTTCTGTATTTAGTGAAGATGAATTAAAAAACATGACCCAAAACAGCGCAAGAAAAGTAGCTATATGTGGAAGAGTAAATAACAGTGGAATTGTTGATGTTCCAGAAGGTGCCACACTTGCAGATATTATTGAATTGGCTGGGGGCATATTAAATAAAAGGACTTTCAAAGGAGCACATGTTGGGGTTCCACCATATGGAAGATTTTTATGTAAAAAAGATTTAGACAAAGAATTAGATTTTGCATTATTTGATAACTATATTAGGGCAATCAATGTATTATCAGAAGAAGATTGTATAGTTCAATATTCCAAATTCTATATGGATTCTGTAATAGGGTCAATGCAAAATGGAAAATCATTAGAGGATTATGCTAAAGTAAAAGATCAAATTGAAAGAGTTTGTAAAATTTTAGACAGAATAAGTAAGGGAAAATCAAATATGCGTGATGTTTACTTACTTAGAACTATTGCAGAACAAATAAAAGAAGATTTAAATCAAGAACACAATATTATGGAAGAAATTTTACAAAATTTCTATGATGAAATTAGTGAACATATAGAAGAAGACAAATGCTACACTCTGCAGTGTAATAACTTAATAAAACTTACTATTACTGATAAGTGTATAGGATGTGGAGCTTGTAAAAGAGTATGTCCAGTAGACTGTATAGCAGGTGAGCGTAAGCAACAACATAAAATAGACTATAATAGATGTACTCATTGTGGTAGATGTGTATCAACATGCCCAGTGGATGCTATTACAGCTGGGGACAATACTTTAAAATTTATAAGAGACTTATCTACTCCTAATAAACTTGTAATTACACAAATGGCACCTGCTATAAGAGTTACCATAGGTGAAGCTTTTGGTTTTGAACCAGGAGACAATGTGGAGAAAAAACTTGCAGCAGGCCTTAGAAAATTAGGTGTAGACTATGTATTTGATACAAACTGGGCAGCAGATTTAACAATTATGGAAGAAGCTGCAGAACTTCAAGATAGATTAGAAAGACATTTTGCAGGAGACGAAAGTGTAAAATTACCAATGCTAACATCATGCTGTCCAGCATGGGTAAAATTTATAGAACAAAACTACGGTGACATGCTAGATGTACCATCAACGGCAAAATCTCCGATGCAAATGTTCGCAACAGTAGCTAAAGATATTTGGGCAAAAGAAAAAGGCCTAAAAAGAAATGAAGTAACATCTGTTGCTATAATGCCTTGTATTGCCAAAAAATACGAAGCATCTAGACCAGAATTTTCTCGTGGTTTAAACTACGATGTTGACTATGTAATAACTACAAGAGAATTAATAAAAATATTCCAAGATTCAGGAATAGATTTAAAGGAGCTTGAAGATGAAGAAATAGACCAAATACTTGGTGAATACACAGGAGCAGGTGTAATATTTGGTAGAACTGGTGGGGTTATAGAATCAGCTCTTAGGACTGCTCTTGAAAATATGACAGGTGAACAAATTGATAATGTAGAATTTCACTCACTTAGAGGATTTGATGGATTTAGATCTTGTGATGTGGAAGTTGGAGATATTAAACTTAGAATAGGTGTAGCTCACGGATTAGAAGAAGCAGGTAAAATGCTTGATAAAATAAGAAGTGGAGAAGAATTTTTCCACGCTATAGAAATCATGGCTTGTCCTGGTGGATGTGTTGGTGGTGGAGGCCAACCTAAAGTTAGAAAAAACAGAGACGAAATTTTACAAAAACGTGGAGAAGGACTAAATAGTATAGACAGAAGTAAGGATATGAGAGTTTCTAAGGAAAATCCAGCTGTACAAGCTATTTATGACAAGTATTTAGATTATCCATTAAGTCATAAAGCACATGAATTACTTCATACTAGATACTTTGTAAGAAGAAAAAAATAAAATTATGGCAAACATAAGATAGGGTATTGGATATCCTATCTTTTTTGTAGCGTAAATTATATTAATTTATAATAATTAGGTGAATTTAAAAGATTATGGTATTATATATGGGAAATAATCACAATTATGAGGAGGGGTTTATGAAAAAATCATTACGAATTATTTTATTAATAATATTAGTTATATCATTAATTGGTTTACCTTTATTATGGAAAAACATATCAAAAACAAGTCGAACATCAGAAAATAAGACATCTAGCAAAGATACATCAACTTACAATTATATTAATAAAGAGGGTGGAACTTTAGAAAGTAGAATTAATACTCCAGAAGGATTTACTCGAATCTCATGTGATAAAAACAGTATGGGAGAATTTTTACGTCAATATCCATTAAAAAAAGATGGCTCACCTGTATTACTTTATAATGGAAAAGAAAAGGCCAATCAAAGTGCTCATACAGCTGTATTTGATATGCATCTTGGGGATAGAAATTTACAACAATGTGCAGACTCTGTGATTAGAGTATATGCAGAATATTTTTATGAACAAAAACAGTTTGATAAAATTAAATTTCACTTTGTAGATGGCTTCCTATGTGATTATGAAAAATGGAGAAATGGGTACAGAGTTAAGACTAATGGAAATAGCTCATCATGGGTAAAAACAAGTAAATTTGACGATTCCAAAGAATCATTTGAAAATTATCTTAATATGGTTTTTGCTTATGCAAGTACGTTATCTCTTGAAGAAGAATCTAAAAAAATTAAATTGGATGAAATGCAAATAGGGGATATTTTTATTACTGGAGGAAGTCCAGGACATGTGGTAATAGTTGTTGATATGTGCGAAAATGAAAAGGGAGAAAAAGCATTTCTATTAGCTCAAGGATATATGCCTGCTCAAGAGTTTCATATATTAAAAAGTAACAGAGAAGACAATAATCCTTGGTATTATGTGTCTGATATTAAATATCCATTTAAAACTCCTGGATATACTTTTGAAAAAGAATGTTTTAGACAATTAGATTATTGAAAAAATAAATAATAAAAAATTAGTGTACCTAAATTTATAGGTGCACTAATTTTTTGCAAGAAAATAACTGAGCCTTGAAAAGTAGTAGTTTAATAGTATTACTACCTTAGTGCTACTCTAAAATCATACTGAATAGACATGGAAATACAATTACAATTAAATAGTAACAAAATAGTTACAAAATTAGTAGAAGGGGGAGAATATATGAAGAGGGTATTGAAAAGGTTTATATCAGTATTAACAGCATTAATACTTACATTTTCAGCATGTTTTGTAAAAGTACCTACTGCTTATGCAGATGAAAAGAAGCCTGTAGGACACGTTACAGTAAGTATGGAAAAATTCACTTTAGGCCTTGGTTATATTATTGAACCAGTTTTGGTGCCTATATATGAAGGTGATACAGGAGCGACAGTAATAACTAGAATGATCGACGAAAATTTAGGAAAAGGTAGTTACGAATATACAGGAAGTATAGGTGATCAATCAGGAGAAGTAGGACAATCATTCTATTTGGCAAGTGTTAAAGATAAGGATCATAGAGATGCTAAAATACCAGAATATATTCTTAAAGAATGTGATGAACCATATGGAAGAGATAGAGAAGATTGGTTAGGGGAGTTTGACTATACTTTCATGTCAGGTTGGATGTATGCCGTTAACAATTGGTTTCCAAATTACGGATGTGGACAATATAAGTTAAAAGATGGAGACGTAATGAGATGGCAATTTACAACTTGGGGATATGGTAGCGATTTAGGGTCAACGTTTATGGGTGGAGGAGATGCACTAGTAAATCCACCAGTAAAAGACAAGTTAACTACAGCTATAGCGACAGTTAATAGCTCAGAAGAAAAAGAAAAATTACTTCAAAATAAAGAAGTAAAAAAATCATATGATGAAGCTATGAAAGTAGCTCAAGACATGGAAACTACTGAATCAAAAGTAAAATCTGCAACTGAAAATCTAGAATCAAGTATTAAAAAATATGAAAAAGATAAAATAAACCAATCTGTTTCTAATGCAATAAAAGAAACAGGTACTTACTTATTAAAAACTGTACCAGAAGCTGGATTTGGAACATTTAGCGGAGAATGGACTGTTTTAGGCTTAGCTAGAGGTGGAATAGAAGTACCAAATGGATACAACGAAAAATACGTTGAAAATGTAAAAAAAGTTATAGCTGAGAAAAAAGGTGTACTACATAAAGCTAAATATACTGAGTATTCTAGACTTATTTTAGGATTTTCTTCAATAGGACTAGATGCTACTGAAATAGAAGTAAAAGATCCTAATACTAGTGAAATGGTTACTTATAATATGGTAGCACCACTTGGAGATTTTAATGGAGTTAAAAGACAAGGTATAAATGGACCTATATTTGCTCTTATAGCTTTAGATACTAGAGGATATGAAATACCAAAAGCACCAGAGGGTAAAACTCAAACTACAAGAGAAATGCTAATAGATTATATATTAGGCAAAGAAATAACTCAAACATCAGGAGAAATTGGAGGATGGGCGTTAAGTGGTAATTCACCAGATCCGGATATAACAGCTATGGCCATTCAATCTTTAGCACCATACTATAATACTAATGAAAAAGTAAAATCTGCAGTAGATAGAGGAGTAACTCAACTTTCGAAATTACAATTAGACAACGGAGCATATAATAGCTGGGGAACAATGAATAGTGAATCTACAGCTCAAGTTATAGTGGCTCTTACTGCACTTGGTATAGATCCATTAGAAGATGAAAGATTTATAAAAGTAAATAGTAAAACAGGAAAAGAAAGTAATTTATTAAGTGGAATAATGCAATTCTACAGTGAAGGTGGAGGATTTAAACACGTATTAGATATGAATACAGATGCTATGGCAACAGACCAAGGAATGTATGCTTTAGTTGCTTATCAAAGATTTTTAGATGGCAAATCTTCACTTTATGATATGCAAGACCAAATTAATTATACATTAGATGATGTAGAGTTATATGATGATGAAACTAAACAATTAGAAGTTAAAGGTGCACCAGGTTGTTCATTAGGTAAAATAAATTGGTCAGTAGAAAACAAAGATGTAGCTACTATATCAGATGAAGGACTTTTAACAGCTAAAAAAGCAGGAACTGCAAAAGTAAGCGCCAAAATAGGAAGTAAAACAATAACAGCAACAGTAACTGTAAAGAAAAATCCTGCTAAAATAGTAATGGAAAAAATAGATGCTTTGGGTGAAATTACTTTGGCAAAAGAAGAACAAGTAAAAGAAGTTAGAAAAGCTTATGAAGATTTAAGTGATGAGTTTAAACGAAAAGTTACTAACCTAAATATATTAATTGATGCTGAAAAAACAATATCTGAAATTAAAGAAGAAAATCAAAAAGTGGTAGATGAATTTGTTTCGAAAGTTAATAAAATTGATTTATCTGGAGGATTTTCACAAGAAGTAAAAGGCTATGTTTTAGGATTAAAAGAAATATATGATAATTTAGATAAATATCAAAAATCATTAGTACCTCAAACAACATTACACAAATTAACTAATAGCTTAAGTGAAATTGATAAATTAGAGGTTAAAAATCTTTTATCTATATTAGATAGTATACAAATACCTGCAACTGAAGAGGATTTAGATAAAGTAACCGCATTTTTAGCAGCATATGATGCTATGAGTGATTCTCAAAAATCTAAAGAAGAAGTTAAAAATGCAAAAGCTAAGATAGATGAAATATTATTAGAAATTGATGAAGAAAAAGCTTATGAACAAATGGCGAAAGAACTTGCATCAGATGTGAAAAAGTTTAATACACCAATGAATAGGAAAGAATTAGAAACTGCTAAATCTTTAGTCAAAAGACATAAAGAGTTAAATGATAGAGCTAAATTATATTTTAGTGAAGACAAAGAAGCAGTAGAGAATTTAGATAAAATAAAAGTAAATATAGAACAAATAGCTACAGCAGACGAATTTGATAACGCTATAAGAGATTATGTTGTAGATAATATTAACAGCAAAGAAAAATTGAAATCAGCAAGAGCTAAATTAGATACATATAATAAATTAAGTGATGAAGTAAAATCATATGTAACAGAAAAAGAAAAAGTTGAATCATTAAAATCTGCCATATTTAAAGCAGAAGAAAATTTAGCAAAAGCTAAGGAAGTTGATGATTTAATAAATGCATTACCAGAAAAAATAACTGAATCTGACCATGGAATGGTTTTATCAGTAAAAGAAAAATATGATGCATTAACATATGATCAAAAAGGTTTTGTAGAAAATATTGATAAATTAAACAACGCATTAAGTCAAATACTAGAAAAATTTGAAAAAAAATTAGAAGTAAATGATATAAAATCTACAGATGAAGTAGTAACAGGTAAAGGTGAAGCTGGGGCTAATATAGACATTTATGTTGATGAAATATTAGTAGGAAATGGGTCAGTAAATGAAGATGGAACTTTTGAAGTAGAAATACCTGAATTAGAAGAAGGAAAAACAGTATCTATTAAAATGACAAAAGAAGGATATGAAACTTTAGAAGTAATAAAAACAGTTTTAAAAGGTAATAATTCAACAAATCCTGGAGATGGGAATCAAGATGATGATAATGATCAAGATAATGATAATAACCAAGGGGATGATCAAAAGCCAGACTCAGATGAAGATCAAGATGTAGAGGATGATCAAAACCAAGGTGGAAATCAAAATAATGATAATTCAAACCAAAATTCTTCTGGAAGTGGTAGTAATGTACAAACAGGAGACCCTTCATCAGTTGGGTATTTGGCAATGGGAATATTAGCAGTAGGTGGATTATTCTTTGTTAGAAAAAATAAAAACAATTAAAAATTAATATATCTTAAAAATAAGCCGAAACATAAATTTATGTTTCGGCTTATTTTATAAAATTAAAATGTTTATCTAAGCCAAAATGTTGTCTATATATTATACATAATAAAAATATTGGGTAATTAAGGGAGATGATTTATGCGAATTAGTGTTCTGTTTTTATCAGTAATAGTAATATTAATTTGTATGTCCATAGCATATATGCTTATAAGATACACTAAAGAGGTTTTAAATATTATATAAAAATAAAAAAAGGTCTTGACCAATATTTATTATGATGATATAGTTATACATGTCCTCAAATGAGAGACAAACACCGAATAAAAAATATAAAAAAGGTGTTGACATAAGGTTTTGATTTTGATAAACTTAAAAAGCTGAAACAAGCAAAGAACTTTGAAAATTAAACAGTAGGTTAACAATAAATTAATTCTTTAAGAATTAAACTGAAACAACAAACAAACCAAGCCAGATATTCAGATAATGATTAGTCTGAGCGATGGACAACTTTTTTATGAGAGTTTGATCCTGGCTCAGGATGAACGCTGGCGGCGTGCCTAACACATGCAAGTCGAGCGATTCACTTCGGTGAAGAGCGGCGGACGGGTGAGTAACGCGTGGGTAACCTGCCTCATACACATGGATAACATACCGAAAGGTATGCTAATACAGGATAATATAAGAGATTCACATGTATTTCTTATCAAAGCTCCGGCGGTATGAGATGGACCCGCGTCTGATTAGCTAGTTGGTAAGGTAACGGCTTACCAAGGCGACGATCAGTAGCCGACCTGAGAGGGTGATCGGCCACATTGGAACTGAGACACGGTCCAAACTCCTACGGGAGGCAGCAGTGGGGAATATTGCACAATGGGCGAAAGCCTGATGCAGCAACGCCGCGTGAGTGATGAAGGCCTTCGGGTCGTAAAACTCTGTCCTCAAGGAAGATAATGACGGTACTTGAGGAGGAAGCCCCGGCTAACTACGTGCCAGCAGCCGCGGTAATACGTAGGGGGCTAGCGTTATCCGGATTTACTGGGCGTAAAGGGTGCGTAGGTGGTTTCTTAAGTCAGGAGTGAAAGGCTACGGCTCAACCGTAGTAAGCTCTTGAAACTGGGAGACTTGAGTGCAGGAGAGGAAAGTGGAATTCCTAGTGTAGCGGTGAAATGCGTAGATATTAGGAGGAACACCAGTAGCGAAGGCGGCTTTCTGGACTGTAACTGACACTGAGGCACGAAAGCGTGGGGAGCGAACAGGATTAGATACCCTGGTAGTCCACGCCGTAAACGATGAGTACTAGGTGTCGGGGGTTACCCCCCTCGGTGCCGCAGCTAACGCATTAAGTACTCCGCCTGGGGAGTACGCTCGCAAGAGTGAAACTCAAAGGAATTGACGGGGACCCGCACAAGTAGCGGAGCATGTGGTTTAATTCGAAGCAACGCGAAGAACCTTACCTAAGCTTGACATCCTTTTGACCGATGCCTAATCGCATTTTTCCCTTCGGGGACAGAAGTGACAGGTGGTGCATGGTTGTCGTCAGCTCGTGTCGTGAGATGTTGGGTTAAGTCCCGCAACGAGCGCAACCCTTGCCTTTAGTTGCCAGCATTAAGTTGGGCACTCTAGAGGGACTGCCAGGGATAACCTGGAGGAAGGTGGGGATGACGTCAAATCATCATGCCCCTTATGCTTAGGGCTACACACGTGCTACAATGGGTGGTACAGAGGGCAGCCAAGTCGTGAGGCCGAGCTAATCCCTTAAAGCCATTCTCAGTTCGGATTGTAGGCTGAAACTCGCCTACATGAAGCTGGAGTTACTAGTAATCGCAGATCAGAATGCTGCGGTGAATGCGTTCCCGGGTCTTGTACACACCGCCCGTCACACCACGGAAGTTGGGGGCGCCCGAAGCCACTTAGCTAACCCTTTTGGGAAGCGAGTGTCGAAGGTGAAATCAATAACTGGGGTGAAGTCGTAACAAGGTAGCCGTATCGGAAGGTGCGGCTGGATCACCTCCTTTCTAGGGAGAATTAACCTACTGTTTAATTTTGAGAGTTTTTTACTTTCTCATATAAATACATTAGCGGTTTTTAATCACTAATGTATCTTTACATGGGGGTGTAGCTCAGCTGGGAGAGCACTTGCCTTGCACGCAAGGGGTCAGGAGTTCGATCCTCCTCATCTCCACCATATTTTTGTGTCATTTTATATTATAAGGGAAAA
Organism: Terrisporobacter glycolicus ATCC 14880 = DSM 1288; assembly: GCF_036812735.1. Lineage (NCBI taxonomy): Bacteria > Bacillati > Bacillota > Clostridia > Peptostreptococcales > Peptostreptococcaceae > Terrisporobacter > Terrisporobacter glycolicus. Next base: position 901,796 of record NZ_CP117523.1, read on the forward strand.
ATTATATAAAAAAATTTTAAAAAATGGCTAAAAATAAAAATAGTACTTTGAAAACTGCATAACATTTAGTGATATGACATTATATAAAGAAGAAGATAACTTTTAAAAATATCAACTTTAAGCAAAGGGATTTGTCTGAATGTATATGAAGACAAAGACTTTGGCGCTAATTTTTAATAACTGGTCAAGTTATTAAGGGTGTAGGGCGAATGCCTTGGCACTAGGAGCCGATGAAGGACGCGATAAGCTGCGATAAGCTTGGGGGAGTTGCACGTAAACTGTGATCCCAAGATTTCCGAATGAGGAAACTCACTTAGAGTAATGTCTAAGTATCGTATAGTGAATACATAGCTATGCGAGGGGAACCCGGGGAACTGAAACATCTAAGTACCCGGAGGAAGAGAAAGAAATTCGATTCCGTAAGTAGCGGCGAGCGAACGCGGAACAGGCCAAACCAGTGAAGTTTTCTTCACTGGGGTTGCGGACATATCATAACGAAGAGGCTATTGTAGACGAAGAGAGTTGGAAAGCTCCGCTATAAAGTGTAAAAGCCACGTAGTCAAAACAAGAAGACTTCAGATATGATCCAGAGTACCACGGGACACGTGAAACCCTGTGGGAAGCAGGAGGGACCATCCTCCAAGCCTAAATACTACCTAGTGACCGATAGCGTATAGTACCGTGAGGGAAAGGTGAAAAGAACCCCGGGAGGGGAGTGAAAGAGAACCTGAAACCCTACACTTACAAGCTGTAGGAGCACATTATTTGTGTGACTGCGTACTTTTTGTAGAACGGGCCAACGAGTTACGTTACCTAGCAAGGTTAAGCACTTAAGGTGTGGAGCCGCAGCGAAAGCGAGTCTTAACTGGGCGTATAGTTAGTTGACGTAGACCCGAAACCGGGCGACCTATCCATGGGCAGGTTGAAGCGAAAGTAAAATTTCGTGGAGGACCGAACCCACGAGCGTTGAAAAGCTCGGGGATGACCTGTGGATAGCGGTGAAATTCCAATCGAGCCCGGAGATAGCTGGTTCTCTCCGAAATAGCTTTAGGGCTAGCCTCAAGATTTAGAGAAACGGGGGTAGAGCACTGAATGTCCTAGGGGGTATTGCACTTACCGAAGACTATCAAACTCCGAATACCGTATTCTTATGCTTGGGAGTCAGACTGTGGGTGATAAGATTCATAGTCAAAAGGGCAACAGCCCAGATCGTCAGCTAAGGTCCCTAAATGTACGTTAAGTGGTAAAGGATGTGGGATTGCACAGACAACCAGGATGTTGGCTTAGAAGCAGCCACTCATTTAAAGAGTGCGTAATAGCTCACTGGTCGAGTGATCCTGCGCCGAAAATTTCCGGGGCTAAAACGTACTACCGAAGCTACGGCATCATTTATGATGGGTAGGAGAGCTTTCTATATGGATTGAAGCATTACCGTAAGGAGATGTGGACTGTATAGAAGTGAGAATGTTGGCATGAGTAGCGAGATGTGGGTGAGAATCCCACAGGCCGTAAACCCAAGGTTTCCAGGGGAAGGTTCGTCCGCCCTGGGTTAGTCAGGACCTAAGCCGAGGCCGAAAGGCGTAGGTGATGGACAACAGGTTGATATTCCTGTACCACCAATAACCGTTTGAGAAATGGGATGACACAGTAGGATAAGCTAACCGCACTGTTGGTTATGTGCGGGCAAGTATTGAGGCAGTTCAGGTAGGCAAATCCGCCTGAATAATGCTGGAGTACGATGCGGAGCGAAATTTAGTAGCGAAGTAGCTGATTTCACACTGTCGAGAAAAGTCTCTATCGAGGTTAAAGGTGCCTGTACCGCAAACCGACACAGGTGGGTGAGGAGAGTATCCTAAGGCCAGCCAGAGAACTGTTGTTAAGGAACTCGGCAAAATGACCCCGTAACTTAGGGAGAAGGGGTGCCATGGAAACATGGCCGCAGAGAATAGGCCCAAGCGACTGTTTACCAAAAACATAGGTTTCTGCTAAGTCGCAAGACGATGTATAGGAGCTGACGCCTGCCCGGTGCTGGAAGGTTAAGGGGATCTGTTAGGGTAACCGAAGCAGTGAACTTAAGCCCCAGTAAACGGCGGCCGTAACTATAACGGTCCTAAGGTAGCGAAATTCCTTGTCGGGTAAGTTCCGACCCGCACGAAAGGCGTAACGATTTGGGCACTGTCTCAACAACAGACTGGGTGAAATTGTAATACCGGTGAAGATGCCGGTTACCTGCGACAGGACGGAAAGACCCCATGGAGCTTTACTGTAGCTTGACATTGAGTCTCGGTGCTACATGTACAGGATAGGTGGGAGGCTATGAAGCATGGACGTCAGTCTGTGTGGAGCCATCCTTGGGATACCACCCTTGTAGTACTGGGATTCTAACCAGCTGCCTTGAATCAGGTAGTGGGACACTGTCAGGTGGACAGTTTGACTGGGGCGGTCGCCTCCTAAAGAGTAACGGAGGCGCTCAAAGGTTCTCTCAGTACGGTCGGAAATCGTACGTAGAGTGTAAAGGCAGAAGAGAGCTTGATTGCAAGACATACAGGTCGAGCAAGGACGAAAGTCGGACTTAGTGATCCGGTGGTACCGCATGGAAGGGCCATCGCTCAACGGATAAAAGCTACCCTGGGGATAACAGGCTGATCTCCCCCAAGAGTCCACATCGACGGGGAGGTTTGGCACCTCGATGTCGGCTCATCACATCCTGGGGCTGTAGTAGGTCCCAAGGGTTGGGCTGTTCGCCCATTAAAGTGGTACGCGAGCTGGGTTCAGAACGTCGTGAGACAGTTCGGTCCCTATCCGTCGCAGGCGTAGGAAATTTGAGGAGACCTGTCCTTAGTACGAGAGGACCGGGATGGACGTACCGCTGGTGTACCAGTTGTTCTGCCAAGGGCATAGCTGGGTAGCTAAGTACGGAAAGGATAAGCGCTGAAAGCATCTAAGCGCGAAGCCTACTTCAAGATAAGATTTCCCACCGTAAGGTTAAGACCCCATGAAGACTACATGGTTGATAGGTCAGAGGTGGAAGTGTGGTAACATATGTAGCTTACTGATACTAATAGGTCGAGGACTTGACCAAAATAAACCTAAAGGTTTATATCGCCAACTAAATCTTTGATTATATAATTATAAGGAAGATTTTAGTTGCTAAAAATAGTTAATGAAAACATTAAATGTTAGCAGTTTTGAAAGTACTAATTAACTAATTAGTATAACAGAAACTTGATTAGCTGGTGTGGCTCAACGGTAGAGCAGCTGACTTGTAATCAGCAGGTTGTAGGTTCGATTCCTATCACCAGCTCCAATAATAAACTAGGCAAAAGCCTAGTTTTTTTTGTGTGAAAAATAAAATAAAAAGGAAAAACAAATTTTAATAATTATGAAAATTTATAATTTTTAGATTTGTTTTGGAATAAAATGGAAAAAATTTCTATGTAAATTTTTGACGAAATATGGTATTATTTATATAAAATAAAAATATTCAACAAAATATGTCGAAAATAGAAACAACTTGACTTTAAAAAGAAAATGTTTGTTAAAAATGACATAAAAGGAGAGATTGAAAAATGGGTAAACCAGATAAAAAGAAAAAATCATTTACATTGCCATCGGCTTATACCGTGTTATTAATTATTACAGCAATAATAGCATTAGCAACACAATTTATACCAGGAGTTAAGGCAGCTAAATTTTCAGATTTAGTTATGGCACCGATAAACGGTTTAAACGAGGCTATTGAAATAGCAATATTTGTTTTATTAATAGGTGGTTTTTTAGGAGTAACAGCAAAAACAGGAGCATTAGATGCAGGAATAGGAAATGTAGTTGCCAAATTAAAAGGAAAAGAATTAATATTAATACCAGTACTTATGTTAATATTCTCTTTAGGAGGAACTAGTTTTGGTATGGCAGAAGAAACTATAGCATTTGCTGCATTAGTTACAACAACTATGATAGTTGCAGGATTTGACCCATTAGTTTCAGTAGGCACAATTATACTTGGAGCAGGTAGTGGAGTTTTAGGCTCTACTGTAAACCCGTTCTTAGTTTCAACTAGTATAGGAGCTTTAAATGGAGTAGGAATCGAAGTTAACCAGGTAATAGTTATAGGAACTGGAGTAGCTTTATGGTTATCATCATTATTAATATCTATCTACTTCGTTATGAAATATGCGAAGAAAGTTCAAAAAGATAAAAATGCTTCAATATTATCAGAAAGAGAAATAAAAGAAGCACATGACGCATTTATAGGAAATGATAAAAGTGAAGAAGTAGTAGAATTTACTACTAAGAGAAGAATAGTTCTTGGATTATTTACTTTAACATTTTTAGTAATGGTAGCAGCAGTAATTCCTTGGGAAGAGTTTGGAGTAACAATATTTGCAAATACATCATTCTTAACAGGATCTTCACTAGGTCACTGGTGGTTCTCTGAATTAGGTATGTGGTTTGTAATAATGGCAATTATTATAGGTGTAGTTTACAGAATGAGTGAAAAAGATATTGTAGGATCATTTATGGATGGAGCTGCTGATATGGTTGGAGTTGCACTAGTTATAGGTGTATCTAAAGGTATATCAGTAATGATGAGTACTACTGGATTAGATAATTATGTACTAAATCATGCGTCATCAATGTTAAATGGAATGTCACCTATAGTATTTACAATAGCAGCATTCTTAATATATATGGTATTATCATTCTTTATACCATCAACTTCTGGTTTAGCTGGTTTATCAATGCCGATATTTGGTCCTTTAGCAGTATCTTTAGGATTCAAAGCTGAATTAATAATATCTATATTCAGTGCAGGTAGTGGATTAGTTAACTTAGTAACACCAACAAGTGGTGTAATAATGGGAGCTTTAGCTATAGCAAAAGTAGATTATGCTACATGGGTTAAATTTGTAAGTAAAGTTTTAGTTGCAATATTTATATCATCATCAATAATCTTATGCTTAGCTATGATGTTAGTATAATAAAGAATTGATATTATAAAAAACTTAAAAGAATAAATAATATAAATTAAAAAATTACAAATAAAAGAGAAAACTTAAATGTTTTCTCTTTAAATCTTTTTAATTAAAAGGAGAATTAAAATGAAAATAGAAAATTTACAACCAGAATTAGTATTTAATTATTTTGCAGAAATATCAAAAGTACCTAGAGGTTCAGGAAATGAACAAGGAATTAGTGATTACCTAACTAGTGAAGGAAAACGATTAGGGTTGGAAGTAGTACAAGATGAAAATTTAAATGTTTTAATTAAAAAGCCAGCTACTAAATCATATGAAAATGCACCTACTGTTATAATTCAAGGACATATGGATATGGTTTGTGAAAAAAATAAAGGAAAAGAACATGATTTCACAAAAGATCCAATAGAATTAAGAGTAGATGGAGATTACTTATATGCTACAGATACAACTTTAGGAGCAGACAATGGAATAGCAGTAGCTATGGGTCTTGCTTTACTTGCATCAGATGATATAGAACATCCAGCTTTAGAAGTTATTTTCACAGCAGATGAAGAAGAAACTATGAATGGTGCAATGAACATAAAAGGTGAATTATTTGAAGGGAAATATATAATAAACATTGACTCAGAAGAAGAAGGAACAATAACTGTAAGTTGTGCAGGTGGTGTTACTGCAGTTGTAACAGTTGATAAAGAATATAAGGCTGTTGAAAATAAAAAATCAGCTTACAAAATAGATATAAAAGGCCTTCTTGGTGGACACTCAGGGATGGAAATAGACAAGCAAAGAGCTAACTCTAATGTGCTGATGGGCAGACTTCTAAATCATATTTCTAATGTTTGTAATATAGAATTTGATTTAGTATCTGTTGAAGGTGGACTTAAAAACAATGCTATTCCTCGTGAGGCAGAATGTATAATACTTGTAAATAGCAATGATGAAAGTAACTTAGAAAAAGAAATAAACAATACTTTAAAAGTATTCAAAAATGAATATAAAACTTCAGATCCAGATGTGACAATAGAATTTGAAAAACACGAATCAGTATATGATAAGGCTTTAAATGATAAGTGCAAAGAAAGTATAATTGAATTAATTAATTTAATGCCAAGAGGTATCCAAACAATGAGTATGGATATTAAAGGACTTGTTGAAAGTTCTACTAACTTAGGTGTTATTTCTAACAATGAAGAAAACTTTGTATTTGAATTTGCTACTAGAAGTTCAGTAAAAAGTTTAAAAGACGATTTAAACAATAGAATGACTTTATTATGTAATAAATTAGGAGTTAAATTAGATTTAATGGATGATTACCCAGAGTGGGAATATGCAAAAGACTCCAAATTGGAGAAAATTTGTGTGAATACATATGAAGAATTAATGGGTAAAAAACCTGAAATAGTTGCAATACATGCAGGATTAGAATGTGGATTATTACTAGATGCAATAAAAGGAGCACAAGCAATATCAATAGGACCAAACTTGTTCGATGTTCATACACCAAATGAGCATTTAGATATACCATCAACTGAGAGAACTTGGAAATATCTTGTTGCTATATTAAAAAATATAAAATAATTAAAAAGCGTCAACTTAAGTTGGCGCTTTTTTTGTGCACAAAAATTATTGAAATATAAATAATTTTGAAAAAAATAATATGTCAAATAAAATTTAAATGTAAACATGATTAAAATAAATAAAAAAATAACAAAAAAATATGGCAATTATTAAGTGATGGTGTTATACTTTGCTTAAGAAAAGTAATCATGATTACCAAAAATAAAAAATAAAAAGAAAAGGTTAAAATAGGGTGGTTATATGTCACAAGCAACTAATATATCATCGTCAAGCAAGGTTAAATCGGGACTTAAAAAGAACTTATTTACAATATGTATACTAGCTTTTGCAGGTTCAATAATTTATGCCATGCCGTATTTTAGAAACTATTATTACAATGACTATATGTCTGTGTATAATCTTAATAATGTTCAAATGGGAGCTTTAGGTAGTGCATATGGTCTTTTAGGTTTAGTTTCATATTTTATTGGAGGAGTATTAGCTGATAAGTTTCCAGCAAAGAAATTGTTAATAATTTCTCTAGTAGCTACTGGGTTAGGTGGATTTTTACACTTAGTGGTAAATTCTTTTGAAGGTTTAGTTATCCTTTACGGATTATGGGGATTTACATCATTATTAATGTTTTGGCCTCCTCTTATGAAGGTTATGAGAACTTTAGGAAATGATGATGAACAAAGTAGAGTATATGGTATATTTGAAGGTGGTAGAGGAGTTGTTAATGCAGGGCATCTTGCTATAGCAACTGCTATATTTGGATTTTTCCAAGCAAAAGCAGCACCTAACTTAGGATTAAACTGGATTATTATTTTTTACTCAGTATGTCCAATAGTATGTGCAATAATATTAGCAATTGTGTTAAAAGAGCCAGAAAAGGATAATAAAGAGAAAACACAATCATTAAAATTAAAAGATATGTTAGAAGTTATAAAAATGCCAGCTGTATGGATGGTTATAATAATAACGTTTTCAACTTATGTATTTAATATATCATTTTATTATTTTACTCCATATGCATCAAATGTAATTGGTGCCTCTGCAGTTTTTGCAGCAATAATTACTGTATTAGCACAATATATAAGACCAGTATCATCAGTAGCAGGAGGATGCTTAGCTGATAAATTTGGAAAAGGTCAAACAATGTTAGTTGGATTCTTAGCCATGGCAGTAGGTACATTAATTTTAGTTTTAGCTTCTTCATTACAAGGTTCGCTACAAGTTGGAATGTTAATATTTGCTTGTATAATAATTTATCTAGCAATGTATTCAAACTTTGGAATATATTTTTCATTACTTTCTGAAGGAAGAATACCTTTAGAAAAATCAGGAGTAGCAATTGGCTTAGTTTCAACATTAGGTTATCTGCCAGAAGTATTGTGTCCATTAGCTGCAGGTAAAACACTAGATGCATTTTCTGGTGTAACAGGCTATCATATGTATTTTATAGGGATGGCTGTAGTGGCAACAATAGGAGCAATATTCTGTTTTATATGGATAAAAAAATATGGTAACAATTTCAACAAAAAATCTAAGACACAGGGGGAATAGTAACATGCCAGTAGAAGTAAAAGAAAAAAAAATAAGAACAGATTTACCTTACAAAGTTAATGTAGTGGAAAATCAATGGATCACATTATCAGATGGAACAAATCTTAGTTCAAGAATATGGCTTCCAGAAGGGGTAAGCGAGAAGCCATTACCAGCAATATTAGAGTACATACCATACAGAAAAACTGATGGTACAAGGGCTAGGGATGAGCCTATGCATGGATACTTCTCAGGAAATGGATATGTTGTAGTTAGAGTTGATATGAGAGGAACAGGAGAATCTGATGGTTTATTGAGAGATGAATATCTTCTTCAAGAACAAGATGATGCACTAGAAGTAATAGATTGGATAAGTAAGCAGCCTTGGTGTGATGGAAACGTAGGTATGATGGGAAAATCATGGGGTGGATTTAATTCACTACAAGTTGCAGCAAGAAGACCACCTGCATTAAAAGCGATAATAACAGTAGGATTTACTGATGATAGATATAATCAAGATATACACTACAAAGGCGGATGTGTATTAAATGATAACTTCTGGTGGGGGGCTATAATGTTAGCTTACCAATGCAGACCAATTGATCCTCATGTAGTTGGTGAGAGATGGAAAGCAGATTGGTTAAAAAGACTAGAAGAACAGCCTTTAGGAGCTGGACAATGGTTAGAGCATCAAACTAGAGATGAATATTGGAAGCATGGTTCTGTTTGTGAAGATTATTCAGCAATAGAAATTCCAGTATTTGCAGTAGATGGATGGGCTGATTCTTATCAAAATTCAGTGTTAACACTTATGGAAGGTTTAAGTGTTCCAAGAAAAGCAATAATAGGACCATGGGCTCACGTATATGCACATGATGGAGCTCCTGGACCAGCTATGGGATTCTTACAAGAAGCAACTAAATGGTGGGATCACTGGTTAAAAGGAAAAGAAACAGATACTTTAGATGGACCAATGGTAGATATTTGGTTAGAGGACCATATGAAACCATCTTGTATTCAACATGTTAGTGAAGGTAGATGGGTAGGACTTGAAAACTGGCCTTCAAAAGATGTTTCTAAAAAAGTATTTAATTTAACATATGGAAAATTATTAAATGAAGAAAATGAAAAAGAAGAAATAATTAAAATAAAAACTCCACAAAATCATGGACTATTATCTGGTGAATGGATGGGTGCAGGTGTACCTGGAGAAAGTCCATCTGACCAAAGGTTAGATGATGGAATGGCTGTAGTATTTGAAACAGATGTATTAGGAGAAGATTTAGAAATAGTAGGATATCCTAAATTTGAAGTAGAATTAGCTAGCGATAAGAAGAAAGCTATGTTATTTGCACAATTATCTGATGTGGATGAAGATGGCGCTGTTACTAGAGTTTCATACGGGGTTATGAATTTAACTCATCTTGAAGGTCATGGAAAAGTTGTAGAATTAACTCCAGGAGAAAAAGTTAAGGCTTTTGTAGGACTTGACTGCTGTGGTCATAAATTTCCTAAAGGACATCGTATAAGATTATCTTTAGCAACTACATTTTGGCCAATGTTCTGGCCTATGCCTGAAGATGCCACATTAAGCTTAGATTTATCAACAGCTAAATTTATATTACCAGAGTTCAATGGTTCTGATTCCGTAGGACCAAATATGAACCCTGAGTGTGCGGCTCTTACTCCTACTACTTTCTTATCAGAAGGTAGAGTTGATAGAAGTGTATCTTATGATATATTAACTGACACTTGGACTTGTATTACAGATGGTGTTGGTGGAGTTTTCGGTGAAGGAGTTTACAGATTTGATGAAGTTGATGTAATGGTTGAACATAACTTAAAGAGAGAATTAACTTTAACAAATGGAGATCCATTGTCAGCTAAATACACAATTTACCAACAAATGAAATTAGGAAGAGAAGGTTGGATGACAGATGCAGATATAGTTGTTACTCAAAGTTCTGATATGGATAACTTCTATATAACAGGTCACATGAAAATTAAGTTAAATGAAGAACAAGTCTTTGAAAGAGAATATGATTTTAAAGTAAAGAGAAATGGGCTTTAAGAAAAACATATTTAAATAAAGATAAATGGATTTTAGATAAAAATAAATTTGCTACCAATATTTTATTGGTAGCAAATTTTATAATAAACAAATTGTTTAGGCATTATTCAATATTTCCGTACTTTGGGCTTACATAAGTGAAATCAATATTTGAGTATTTTTTTGTTATATGATATATATATTTTAGACCTTTATACATAGCTACTTCACTAGTCATTTTATTTTTACTAACACGAGCAATAAGGGATTCGTATATATACATTTGTATTTCGCTTAATTCAGTTATTATATCAGCATTAAAGTAACCATCTTTGACACATGGGTCAAGTATAATTGTGTTACGATCTGAAATACTTTTGTTAAATAAAATATTGGATAAAACATAATTAAGATTTTTATGGTCATAAGGAAATATCTTGTAATATTCATCCATATAAGTTGAATCATCGTTATCTAAATTGGTGAAATATAACTTATAATAAATATCAGGATCTTTAAATGAATATATTAAGAAACATTCCCATCCTCTTAGGAAAAAATCTATAGAAGAGGTTGCGTTTTTAACATACTCAGTAAGAGCTTGGTTATATTCTTCTGTATATTTAATTAAAACAAAAAAGATTAAATGATCAAGGTTTTTAAAATGTTTATATATTGTTGCACTATTAAACCCAGAGCGGCTTGCAATTTCACGGATTGTTACAGAGTTAACACTTTTTTCGTCAATTATAGCTTGAGTAGCATCCATTAACTTTGTAATTGTGGTATATGTAGTCTTCTTTTTAATACTAGTTTTATTATTACTATTATTCATATATCAAACCCTACTTTTTATAGATTATTGTTATATTAGTATAACACTAAAATAGTAACAAAGTAACTAATAAAAGTAAATTTATTAACAATATAGAGGTGATCTAAATGTCAAAAAAGAAAATTGGATTAAGTAGTTTAATTTTTATGAATGTGTCTGCACTATATGGGATAAGATGGATTGCAAAATCTACATCATCGAGCTTTGGATTAGGCTTAGGAGCTATTCCAATGTGGTTTATATTTGCAATTTTATATTTTATTCCTGGTGCACTAATATGCGCAGAGCTTGCTTCAACATATAAATCAAAAGATGGTGGTCTTCATGATTGGGTTGTAGAGGCTTATGGAGAAAAATATGGATTTATGGTTTCTTGGTTAAATTGGACTGCTAAATTATTTTGGTATTCTTCTTTTTTAACATTTTTAGCTATAAATGTTTCTTATGCTATAGGAAATCAAGGCTTGGCAGATAATAAAATTTTTGTTCTAGTATTATCTTTAATAGTATTTTGGGGCTTATCATTTATATCAACAAAAGATATAAAATTTGCTAAATTGTTCACTAATACAGGAGCATTAGGATCAACAATACCAAGTATTTTGATTATAGTATTTGCTTTCTTAGCAGTAGTTGTACTGAAAAAAATACCAAGTGCTTCAACTTACACTGTACAAACTATAACTCCAGATTTTAACCCAAATTCACTTGTAGCAATTTCTGCTATTATATTTGGATTTACTGGAGCTGAAACATTGGCAAACTTCATAACTCAAATAGATAAACCAGAGAAAAACTTCCCTAAAGCTGTAATTGTATCAGCCTTGATAGTGGCAACACTGTATGTATTAGGATCAATTGCAATTACATCTTTAATGAGTCCTAACGAAATCACAGCATCAAAAGGAATACTGGATTCTCTTGCAGTAGCATGTGAGGCTTTAGGTATACCAGCAGTATTTATACAAGTAATAGCAGCAGGTATAGCAATATCTGTACTGGGAGCAATAGTACTTTACATAGCTTCTCCTATAAAGATGTTATTTGGATCAGTAAATGAAGGTATATTTCCTAAGAAATTAACTAAAATTAATGAACATAATGTACCAGCAAATGCGGTAATGTTCCAAGCAGTGTTAGTTTCATCTATATTAACACTAACTGCATTATTACCTAATGTAGACACAATATATAATATTTTAGTTACAATGACTGCATTAACATCATTGTTCCCTTATGTTTTATTATTCTTATCTTATATAAAATTGAGAAAGGATAATAAAAATATAGAGAGAGATTATACAATGACTAAGAACGATTTTGTAGCTATAAATATAGGACGCTTTTTATTAGTAGTTACTCTTTTAGGTGTTATATTAACAGCAACTCCAGTTATGTCTACTCTAAAAGACAATATAATATATGAAATAGAAATGATAGGTGGGGGAGCATTAGTAATTATTTCTGGATTAATGATGTGGAGACGATATGAAAAATCATTAAAATCGAATTCATCAGGATCACTAAAATCAGCAAAATAATCATAAAGCGCCAACTATAAAAGTTGGCGCTTATTGCAATGAATTTTGAGCAACGGATTTATCCGAAGTGGCAACGAGGATATATCGTTGGCGATATGAGCTAAGCGAATTTTAACTTATTTATAACAAAGTCTTTACATTGCCTTAATGGAAATCTCATAAAAAATATATATTATATAAGTGTATACAATAATCTTATTAAGATGGAAAACACATATTAAAAGATATTTATTGTAATAAAAAATATAAAGGAGATTGATATTATGAATATGTTAGATAATCATGTACACACAACTTTTTCAAGAGATGGGAAGGACTCTATGGAAAAAGTAATAAAAAAGGCTATGGATATGGGAGTGGCTCATTTAACTTTTACGGATCATATGGAGTACAACACAGATAAATTTAGTATTGATTTTGAAAAATACTGTAAGACTATTGAAGAGTTTCAATGGAAGTATAAAAATTATATTAATCTTTACAAAGGAATAGAAGTAGGTTACCAAAATCATTTAAAAGATGAAATAAATAATATAATAAACAAATATGCTTTTGATTTTGTATTGTGTTCAACTCATACAGTAGATAAAATTAATGTGCCTGATTCTAAGTTCTTTGAGGGATATAGCAAAGAAGAAGCTTATAGAAAGTATTTTACAAGTATTTTGGAAACAGTAACTACATTTAAGAACTTTGATACTTATGGGCACTTAGATTATATTGTAAGATATGGAAATTATGAAAATAATAAGGTAATTTATAATGACTATAAAGATGTGCTAGATATTTTGCTAAAGACAATTATTGAAAGAGGAAAAGGTATAGAGATAAACACATCTGGCATAAGATACAACCTGGAATCTATGCATCCTAATCAAAATATTCTTCAAAGATATAAAGAGTTAGGGGGAGAAATTATTACAGTTGGCTCAGATTCACACCAAGCGAAGGATCTTTGTAAGGATTTCTATAAGGTTTATGATATGCTAGAATTCTTAGATTACAGATATGTTTGTATGTTTAAAGAAAGAACTCCTGTGTATATTAGCATTGAAAAAACTAGAAAAGGAATAGTAGCATAATGGGTTTATATAATTATCACAAAAGTTACTATATTTTTCAAATATATAATAGAGCTTGTAAATTATCTAATATTGATAAATTACAAGCTCTATTTTGATATTATAAATTTTTTAAGAGATATTATATTGAAATTGTGAATTTATATCTAATGATATAGAATAAAATTAGATAATAAAATTTATCAGGTGGGGGAAAATCTATGGGGGAAAAAATTAATTTGAAGGTTTTGCCAGATAATTGTAATATAAAAGTTGAAGCTGGCAGTAAGATAATAGATGTGTTAAATGAAAATAATATATCAGTGGAATCAACTTGTGCAAAAAAGGGAAAGTGTGGAAAATGCAAGGTTAAAGTACTCGAAGGAAAAATTAGTAATATAACAGAGAATGAAAAAAAATTATTAAGCGAAAAAGAAATAAATGAAAAAATAGTATTGGCTTGTGAAAGACGTATATTTGGAGATATAACCATAAAAATTATTGATAAAAATAAGGATATAGTTGAAAAAGGTAAAATCATAAAAAGTAATGAAAATATAAATACTATAGTAGAAAAAATATATTTAGAATTACCTTTGCCTTCACTAGAAGATCAAAGAAGTGATGTTAAAAGAATATTGGATTATTTGAAGATAAAACATAAAAGAAACTATAAATTTGATATAAACTTAATTCCAAAATTACAAGAAATTTTATTAGAAAATTACTATAAAGTAACAGCAACTATTTTAAATGATGAAATAATTAAAATACAAGGAAATAATCATGAAAATCAAAACTATGGTATTGCCATAGATATTGGGACAACTACTGTAGCAGCATATCTTATAAATTTAGTTAATGGAGAAATTATAGACGCTAAATCAAATCTTAATGAACAAAAGAAATACGGAGCAGATGTAATATCTAGAATAAATTACTCAACAGAAAATAATAAAAATAAAGAAGAACTTAAAAATGAAATATCAATAACTATTGATAAAATAGCAGAAAAACTTATTACTAATAACAAAATAAATAAGGAAAATATAAGCATTATCAGCATAGTTGGAAATACAACGATGAGTCATTTACTTATGGGGGCCAGTGTAAATGGAATAGCAAGAGCTCCATTTAATTCAGTATTTTCAGATGAAATTTTTGGAAAATTGAATTTATTAAATCTACATAGTCTAGAGAAAAATACTAGATTTATATTACTTCCTAATATAGGTGGATATGTGGGCTCGGATACTTTAGGAGCAATAATAAGTAGTGACATGAAAAACATGAAAGGAAATATATTGCTTATAGATATTGGAACTAATTGTGAACTGGCATTAAAAACAGATAAGGAAATTTTAGTTTGTTCTACGGCTGCTGGTCCTGCCTTTGAAGGTGCTAATATGAAATATGGAATGAGAGCCAGTGATGGAGCAATATATTCATGTGAAATAGATTTAGAAAATGATATTAATATAAAAACAATAGAAAATAAAGAAAACCCTGTAGGTATTTGTGGTAGTGGATATATAAATTTAATAAGCTGTTTAGTAGAAAAAAATATAATTCTTCCACAAGGAAGAATAGTTAAACCACAAAAATTAGAAGAATATGTATCTAAAAAAATTAAAGAAAGAATAAATAAGGACGGAAAGTCTTATGAAATTGTACTTTCTAATGATAAAAATAATAAAAAAATTAGTATTGTTCAACAAGATATAGCTAATTTACAACTGGCAAAAGCAGCGGTAAGAGCAGGTATAGAGCTACTTATGAGAGAAGGAAAGGTAGAAAAATTAGATAAAATACTTATAGCAGGAGCTTTTGGAAGTAACTTAGATATTGATAACATAAAAAAAATAAAAATGATACCAAATATTGAAAATAAAAAGGTTCAGATAATAGGAAATGCGGCAGGAAGTGGCGCTATTCAAATTCTTCTATATAAGAATAAATATGATAGTATGAAAAAATTAACTGATAATATAAAGCATGTTGAATTGGCTAATCATAAGGACTTCAATAAAATTTTTACAAATTGTTTAATGTTATAAAATATATGAAGGAGAGAGTACTTTGAAAAATTTAATTATAATATGTGATAATTTAAAGGACGAAGTTACCTTACTTAGTGAAAAAATAGTTCCAAATAATAATATAAAATATACTTCACAAATAATATATGTGGACTCAAAATATCACAATATGCCAGAAAAATTAAATTTAAAGTTACAAGAAATAATAGATGAAAATAAAGAATATGAAACTATAACTTTATTATATGGACAATGTGGAAATGCAACTTTAGGACTTAAATCAGATTACTCTAAACTAATTTTGCCAAAAGTAAGTGACTGTGTATCTTTATATTTGGGTGGAGATGAGAAAAGAAAAAAATTAAAAAAAAGTGAAAGAACTTATTTTTTCACAAAAAAATATATGGAAAATGATAATAGCCTTTACAATGAGATTATAAAAATGAAAGAAAAGTACGGAGATAAAAAAACAATAAAGATGTATAGGATGATGATGGATAATTATGAATACATAAGGATTATAAATACAAAGGCTTATGATGTGGAAGACATAATGGAGAAAGTAAAATATTTGTGTAATGATTTAGATTTATCCTATGAAATTATAGATGGCGATCTGTCCATAATGGAAAATGTTTTATTAGGTATTGTAGATGCAAATTTTATAGTAAAAGATATAGGGGAAGAAATAAACAATAAAGATTTTTAAGTGTATAAAAAGATAGTATGCATATTTTTTAATGCATACTATCTTTGCGTTAGATAATGCCTAAACTATTTGGTATTTAAGTTATGTAAGTGGGAGGGGTCATATTGAGGCTAACTGATTATATAGATCAAAGAGATTTAACGAAATTACTTGATGATTTTTCAAAGTCAGTAGGAATTTATATAGATGCAGTAGATACAAAAGGAAAGAGTTTTTTATTAGATAGAAATTATGGTAAATGTGAATTTTGTAAATATATACAAAGTACTGAGAAAGGTATGGAAAAATGTATAAGATCTTATGAAAACGTAAGCAAAGAATGTTATCGATGGAAGGATACATATTTTTCTACTTGTCATGCAGGGATTGTCCTTTGGTCTTTTCCTATAGTAATTGAGGAAGAACAAGTTGGAGCAATAGTTTGTGGACAAGTTTTGTTGTGGAAGCCAGATAGATACTTTTATAAACAATTAAAACAATTCAATGATGATATATCAGACATAGATATTTTAAAAGAAAAAGTAGAAAAATTAAATATTATTTCTGCTGAAAAATGCAAATCTATAGCTAACATGCTATATATTTTTGTAAATTATTTAACTAAATCTAACACAGGTTTTTTTTATAGACAAAATGAAATTAATGAATGGCGAAGTTACATGACAAAGCAGATAAAAGAAAGAAAAGAAAAATATAAAAATACAAAATTTGATAATAGCGTTTATGTGAAAAGAGAAAAAAGCTTACTTCAATATATTAGAACAGGAAATAGGGAAAAAGTTGAAGAGTTATTACCAAAAGTATGTACAGATATGGAAATATTATTTGATTTTAATTTAGAAGGCGTAAAGAAGGCATCTTTGGAATTAATAACATTAATATCAAGAGCAGCCATAGATGGAGGTATAGAAATTAATACATCTCTTGATACATGCAGAGAATTTACTATAAAAATAGATTTTTATAAGTCATCAGAAGAATTATTTGATGGAATATATAAGATAATATTGAAATTGATAGATATGGTATATTTATTGATCAATAATAATCAGCACTCTACCTTAAAAAAAGCAAAGGAATATATAAATGACAACTATAACAAAGATATTACTATAAAAAAAATAGCATCTTACTTATATATTAGTGACTATTATTTATGTCATTTATTTAAGGAAAACTTAAATTACACAGTAAATGAATATATAACAAGAGTTAGAATTGAAAAAGCAGTTGAGCTTATGGACAATAGAGAGATGAATATAAAAGATATAATGTATGAGGTGGGATTTAGAAGTCAAAGCCATTTTACAAAGACCTTTAAAAAAATATTAGGCGTTACACCAGGGGTATATAGAAATAAATACTTATAGGGGGAAGGGTTATGGATGTTTATGAAGAGATAAGAGAAAAGTTATTAGAAGGTGAAGTAGAGGAAGTATGTGATTTAATAGAAAAGGCAATTAAAATGAAATATCCTGCAGAACATATTTTTCAAAAAGGTCTAGTAAATGGGATTAATATATTGGCTGAAAAGTTTACGACTAGTGATGTATTGGTACCAGAAGCACTTATGGTATCTAGGGCTCTGAATGCAGGAATAGACATAATAGAGGAATATCTACCAAATATAGAAAGAAATGCGGGAATAGCAATAATAGGAACGGTAGAAGGAGATGTGCATGATCTAGGAAAGAATATTATTAAGGCAATTGTTTCCACTATGGGTATAAAAGTTTACGACTTGGGAGTAAATGCATCAAAAGAAACTTTTATAAAAAAGATTAAAGAGTATAAACCTAATTTTGTTATGATATCAGCACTTTTGACAACAACAATTTATGAAATGAAGTCAATAATAGATGAAATTAAAAAGGAAGGACTAAGAGATGATGTGATTATATTTGTAGGTGGCTTTCCTGTAACTCAAGAATATGCAAAAGAAATAGGCGCTGACTACTTTACAGACAATGCAATGGAAATGAAGATATTTTTAAATAAAAATATAAAAAAACTACTGAAAACAAAAAAGAGCAAATATAAGCAAGATTAAGCAACTACATAAGAGACTCTTCTACCATATACTTTAATTAATAAAGGAAATATTTACTTAAAGGAGGAAGAAGAGTTGGTTATTGTAGGTGAAAAAATAAATACTAGTTTAAAAGGTATAACGGAAGCAATTAAAAATAGAGATAAAGAATTTTTACAAGAACTAGCCATAAGGCAAAGTGACCAAGGTGCAGATTATATTGATGTAAACTGTGGTACCTTGATAGATGAAGAAGTAGAAATCTTACCGTGGTTAGTAGAAGTAGTACAAGAGGTTGTTGATAAGCCTTGTTGTATAGATAGCCCAAATCCAAAAGCATTAGAAGCAGCTCTAAAAGTTCACAAAGGCAGACCAATGTTAAACTCAATAACAGCAGAAAAAAGTAGATATGAAGAAGTTATTAAACTAGTTAAAGAATATGATACAAAGATTGTTGCTTTATTGATAGATGATGAACATGGGATAAGCCCTAAGTATGAAGTGAGAATTCAAATAGGAATAGACTTGGTTAATAAATTAAAAGATGATGGTGTTGAATATGAGGACATATATTTGGATCCACTTATTCAGCCAATAAGTACGGATTCCACAATGGGAAATGTGGCACTTAGTACAATATCAGAAATAAAGAAAAAGTTTCCTAATGTACATTTTATGTGTGGACTTAGCAATGTATCTTTTGGGCTTCCACAAAGAGGTCTTTTAAATAGAACTTATCTTGCAATGTGTATGTATGCTGGACTTGACGGAGCAGTTTTAGACCCAGGAAATAAAAAAATGATGAGCATGATAATTGCAAGTGAAGCTTTATTAAATAAAGATAAATTCACGAAAAAATACTTAAAAGCACATAGAAAAGGACTGTTAGAGTAAATTAAAATTTAGGGTTATGGAGGGTTATTTTATGAAAAATTATATTGAGGATATTAAACAATTAGTTATTGATGGGGAGGATGAAGATATAGTTGATGCTATAGAAGAAGCTATAGAAAGTGATGTTAATATAAGTGACATAGTTAACAATTCATTAATAGAGGCAATGAATATTATAGGGCCAATGATGGCAAGTGGAGAATTATTTGTCCCAGAGGTATTAATGAGTGCAGAAACAATGCAAATAGGATTAAATTATTTAAAACCAATGTTAAAAGAAGGAGATATGACCTCTTTAGGAACAATAGTTATAGGAACTGTTGAAGGAGATTTACATGATATAGGGAAAAATCTAGTAGCAATGATGTTAGAAAGTTCGGGATTTGAAGTAATAAATATAGGAATAGATCAACCAGCTCAAGCTTTCGTGGATGCAGCAATAGAACATAATGCTCAAATTGTAGGATTATCTGCTTTATTAACAACTACAATGTCTGCAATGAGAGATACAGTTAAGCTTATTAGAGAAAAAGGTTTAGACGTAAAAATTGCAGTTGGTGGAGCGCCAGTAAGTCAAGAATTTGCAGCTGAAATAGGAGCAGATGGTTATTCTGAAGATGCTACAGGAGCAGTTTTACTTTGTAAAAATATGTTAAGTTCAGAAGCAACAGCATAAGAAAAGCATAATTTTTTTGTACCATTAATAAAAGTATGGGGGGAGAATAATGATTAAAAATGAAAATTTAAATAGAATTAATGATGCATCTATAGAAATGTTAGAAACTATAGGAATGGAATTTGTTAGTCCAGAGGCAAAGGAAGTACTTAGAGAACATGGTGTTAAAATAGAAAAGGATAGAGCATTTTTTACAAGAGATCAAATTATGGAATATATGGCTAAATGTCCATCTGAGTTCAAACTTTGTGCAAGAAATCCAGAGTATGATATGAATCTTAACCAAGAAGATGTATATTATGTGCCAGGATATGGTTGTCCTAAAATAAGGGAATACGATGGGACAGTAAGAGATGCTATGTTAGATGATTACTTAAAATTAGTAGAAATTGTACATTCATCACAACAATATAAGTGCAATGGAGGAATACTTGTCCAGCCAGCAGATGTGGAAGCACGTTTTTCACAATTAATAATGATGTATTCAACTATAACTAAATCAGATAAATGCATACTATCTGTTAATGGAAGTGCAAAGCGTATAGAAGAACTAGCAGGACTTATGTCCATATTATTTGGTGGAGTTGAAAAATTAAAAGAAAAGCCAAGATTTGCTACAATAGTAAACTCATTAAGTCCGCTAAAAATAGATGAAAGCGCAGAAGGATGTTTAAGAACTTGTGTAAAATATAACCAACCATTATTAGTAGTTCCAGCACCAATGGCAGGAGGTACAGGACCTATAAGTTTAGCTGGAAATATAGCATTAGCTCATGCAGAAGCTTTAGCTATTATAGTATATGCTCAGATGCTTAATCCAGGTAATCCAGTAATATATGGTTCAGCAGCTATGACTACTGACATGAAAACAGGAAAAGCAGCTATAGGTTCTTCAGGATATGCATTACAATCAGCATATGCTTCTAGACTTGCTAAAATGTATAAGTTACCATGTAGAGCATCAGGAGCATTAACTGATGCATATGGTGCAACAATACAAGCAGGATATGAATCAATGTTATCACTTTTTTCAGCAGTAGAAGAAAAAATCAACTTTATAATTCATACTGGCGGAATAGTTGATGCATTTGGATGTTGTTCAATAGAAAAATTTATTGCTGATATAGAAATGACTAGATTAATTGATTATTATAATAAAGATTTAGAAGTAAACGATAAAACTTTAGCTTTAGATGTTGTGAAAGAAGCTCTTAAAACAGGTACATTCTTAACATTAAAACATACAGCTAAAAGATGTAGAAAAGATCCGTGGCAACCAACTATAAGCTTAAGAGGAAAATTAAAATTGGATGAGGATACTAATATAGTTATGAAAAAATCTATAGATGCTGAAATGAATAGATTATTAAGTAACTATAAGAAGCCAGAATTAAGTGAAGATGTAGCTAAGGAACTTAGAAAATATATGGAAGACTTAGGTGTAGATAGTAAAATTTTAGATAAAATAGATAACTATAATGCAGAATTAGCAGTGAATTAATATGTAGATAATATAAAAACAAAAGACACAGATAGTATGTGTCTTTTGTTGAATATAAGTAAATTTATGAAGGGAGAATTATGTATGAAATTTTTAAAAATAATAGATAAATGTACCTTTTTTCCTCCAGCAATATTATTACTAATAGCAACATGTATAGGAATATTTTTTCCAGAAACTTTAGAAGTTGCTGCAAATAAAGCATTTCAATTTACAACGAAAGGATTTGGATGGTTTTACGCATTGGGATCAAGTTGTTTTGTAATATTTTGTTTATGGGCTGGATTTAGTAAATATGGAAATATTAGACTTGGAGGAAAAGATGCCAAGCCAGAAATGTCTTTTGCAAAATGGTTTGCCATAGCTTTAACATCAGGAATTGCAATAGGGATAGTATTTTATGGAGCGGCAGAACCTTTAATGAATTTTACAAATCCTCCAATATTTTCAGGGTTATCATCCAATAGTCCAGGAGCTGCAGAAGCTGCCCTATCTTATACCTTTATGCACTGGGCAATTCATCCTTATGCAATATATACAACAGCAGGTTTATGCTTGGCATTTATATATTATAATGGAAAACGAAAATATCAATTAAGTTCGGCTCTTTATCCTTTAATTGGAGAAAAAGCTGATGGAAAAGTTGGATCTTGGGTCAATGCAATTGCCATATTTGCACTTGTGGGAGGTATTGGAACATCTCTAGGAATTGGAGTTTTGCAAGCAGCAGATGGTATAAATTTTGTGCTAGGCACAAATTTTGACTCTGGAGTGTTATATGCAGTAATTATTGGAGTTATGGTTTTAATTTATGTAGCAGCTGCTTGTACAGGTCTGCATAAAGGTATAGCATTGGTAAGTAATTTGAATGTATATGTATATATAATTTTACTTGTTTGGGCATTCTTATTTGGAGGAACACTTTTTATCTTAAATAATACATTTACAGGGATCGGACAATATTTATCTATGATAGTTAGACAGTCCTTTTATTTAGAGCCTGCTTATAATAGTGGTTGGGTAAATGGAAACACAATATTTTACTATGCTTGGTGGATAACATTTGCACCTATGGTAGGATTATTTCTTGTTAAATTGGCAAAAGGCAGAACTATTAAAGAATTTGTAATTGTTAATTTAGTAGCGCCAGTAGTATTTACTTTTATATGGTTTGGTGTATTTGGAAGCTCAGCTATTAATATGGAGCTTGCAGGTTCAGGTGGAATAGTTGGAGACATAGGAAAGTACGGAGTATCAGTAGCATTATTTTCATATCTGAAAAATTTACCACTGGCACCAGTAATGATTGTACTTGGTTTTGCAGCTATTGTTTTCTCATTTGTAACTTTGGCTGAATCTCAAACTCTTACAATTGCTGAAATAACTTGTAAAGAAGAAATGCTAAATAAGCGTAAAGATAAGAGTGCACCTTCATCAGTGAAAATATTTTGGGGTGTGCTAATGGGACTTATGGCATTTGCGCTACTACAAAGTGGTGGACTAAATGCATTGCAAACAGCAGTTATTGTTTGTGGGTTGCCTATATTAATTTTAATGATATTTATGTCAATAGCCTATGTTAAGAGTATGATAAATCATGTTAAGTTTGATAAGACATTGGAGAGTGAAATTGACGATGAAAATGAGGAAATAAATACAGTATAAAACAGGTCATAAAGTAAAATTAAGTATTTAAGATTAAAGTACTAGATAAAATATTAATAGTTTTAATCTAGTACTTTTCTTGATGGAGGGGTTTTATGGTTAAAAAAAATAACTCTAAAATACAGAAAAAGAAAGAAAAAAATTTTGTATTAATCTTTTCCATGATAATGACAATATTTATAATATTTATTGGTATTGTATTTCCTAAAAACTTCAACTTAACTATAAAAACATTATTTAATAAGTTTATATCTCAATTTAGTCCAATTTATTTAATTTTAATGCTTATGATTACAATCTTTTGTATATTTATTGCCTTTAGCAAATATGGAAATATAAAGTTAGGAAAAGATGATGATAAACCGGAGTTTAGTAATGTAGTATGGTTTGCCATGCTATTTGGAGCAGGTATGGGTATAGGATTGGTATTTTTTGGAGCATATGAGCCCTTATGTCATTTTGCAAATCCTGTTGGAGTAATGCATGGTAGTAAGGAAGCTGTTAGGTTTTCTATTCAACAGTCATTTATACATTGGGGTGTACAACCTTGGGCAGCATATTGCTTAATAGGACTTTGTCTAGGTTATTTTCAATTTAGAAAAGAAGAACCAGGCCTTATAAGTAGTACATTGAACCCAGTTCTAGATAATAGAAAGTTTAAGAAAAACGCAGGAATAGTAGTGGATATATTAACAGTATTTACCACAGTAATTGGAGTTGCAGCCTCATTGGGACTTGGAACTATGCAAATAGGATCAGGTATAGCGTTTATATTTGGAATAGAAAATACTGTTATTCTAAAAATTTTAATTGTTGCAGTGGTGGCAATCATTTATATAAGTAGTGCTATAAGTGGAATTAATAATGGGATGAAAAAACTATCAAATATAAATTTAATACTGGCAACTATTTTATTAGTGGGATGCTTTTTAGTAGGACCTGTATATGATATAATTAAGGAATTTTTTATTGGAATAGGAAATTATGTGAAAGACTTTATTCCACAAAGCTTGGGTATAGGCTTTAGCAATAATAAAGAGTGGTTAAATAATTGGAGAGTTTTTTATTGGGCATTTTGGATATCTTGGACACCTTTTGTAGGAATATTTATAGCTAGAATATCTAAAGGTAGAACTATAAGGGAATTTGTATTGGGAGTAACGGTGTTGCCAGCTATTATAAGTTTAGCTTGGTTTACAATATTTGGTGTTATGGGTATGGATTTAGGACTTGATTTTGCCAAGGATGCAATTATGATAACAGAAACAAGTTTATTTAAAGTTTTATCTCACTATACTTTTGGAACGGTGTTTTCCATAATAGCCATTATATTATTATTTACATTTTTTATAACATCAGCTAATTCCTCTATTTATGTATTAGCAATGTTTACATCAAAAGGTAATTTAAATCCTGACAATAAAAAGAAGGTGCTATGGGGGATATTACAAGCATTGTTCGCCATAACCTTAATATTATCAGGAGGATTAGATACACTGCAAAAGCTAGCAATTATTGTATCTTTTCCATTTGCTATAATTATGTTGTTGATGATGTATTCAATATTAAAATCTTTAAAAAAAGATCTATTTTATAAGGAAGAAGCTAAAAAATTAAATAATACAAATGATAATATTAATACTTAATAAAATGAAAAAAATACCTAGTCTTCAAATTAAAGATTAGGTATTTTAATCATTAAATAATATTACATTGGTTTAAATCCTTCACCTAATGCTTCAAAAATATCTGTAATTATTATAAATGCATATGGGTCTGTATGTTTAACAAGCTTTTTTAATGTAATAACTTCTTTTTTTGAAACAACAACAAGAAGTACATTTTTTTCACTTCCAGTATATAATCCTTGTCCTTTTAAGATAGTGGCACCTCTTTGCAATTCATCTGTTATAGCCCTTCCAATTTCCATATATTTATCAGAAATAATAGTAAAAGATGTGGAAGTATTAATACCTTCAACTATTATGTCGCTAACTTTTACTATTATATATAAAGCTATGGCAGAATAAAGAGCAACTTCAATATTTTTGCTAACAATACCTGATAAAGCGACAATACAACCATCTGCAAATCCCATAAGTGTAGGCACACTAAGGGAAGGAAAAGCCTTATTTGCCAAAATTCCTATTAAATCAGTACCTCCAGTACTTCCGTTTATTCTAAATATAAGTCCTAAAGCTATTCCAAGTACGATTCCTCCAGAAATTGAAGATAAAAGTACGTCATTAGTAACATTAATATTTCCTAGATTTTCTGTTATTTTCAATGATGCAGTAAGGAATATTATGCCAAGTAATGTTTTTGAGGCATCTTTTTTTCCAAGAATTCGAAAAGCAAATAGGAATAAAGGTATATCAAAAGTTATGTTTATTAGCCAAATTGGCAAGCCAGTTAAGGTATTAATAATAATTGACACACCTGTAAGTCCTCCTGGTGCAATATTATGAGGATTTAAGAACATATTTATGGAAACTGCCATGAATAAACAGCCTACCATTAAAATAATTACTTCATTAAACTTTAACGCTGATTTCATTTTAATTACACCTTTCAATTAATAAATAAGTACACTTCTTATAAGTTTAACCAGGAATACTAAATATTATGTGAATATGAAAAGTATAAAAAAGCAAAAAAAGAAAGCTAGGGTAGGAGGCCCTAACTTTTTAATATATGAAACGAAATATTTTCATTATAAAATGAAAAATAATTCTAGGTAGGTAGTAATAATCACTTTTAAAATAGTGGAATTACAACTTACGATTTACAATTATATAGTACAACAAGTTTTGCATTTTATGGTTAAGACAGTGTTAAAAGTATATTAAATAAAAAATAAGTCGTAAGAAATAAGTAATAAATTTAATAATTTTTCATAGAGTACTATTTCAACTTTATTTTGAATAATAAATTATATCAAAATAAATGGGGGGATAATATGTTTTCAAGATCAGAGATCTATAGAAGTGGGACAAAGAGACATAAAAACAGAAACTATGTTCTGATATTTTCTTTGTTATTAACAGCCACAGTGGTAACTGTAGGTATTTTATTGCCGGAGAAATTTAATTACATATCAACAAAGTTATTCAATGTACTTGTAGATAAATTTAGTCCCATGTATCTTATGCTTATGCTAGGGATTTTTTTCTTTTCTTTGTATTTAGCTTTCAGCAAATACGGGGATATAAAGTTAGGAAAGGAGAATGATAAACCAGAATTTAGTAATGTGGTTTGGTTTTCCATGTTGTTTGGGGCTGGAATGGGTATAGGTTTAGTATTTTTTGGAGCATGGGAGCCAATGAGTCATTTTGTAAATCCCCTAAATGCAGTAGGTGGCAGTGAGGATGCAATTAGGTTTGCTATTGAACAAAGTTTTATTCACTGGGGTGTGATGTCCTGGGTTTCTTATGCAGTTATAGGAGTTTCTTTGGCCTATTTTCAATTTAGAAAAGGAAGAAAAGGACTTATTAGTTCTACTTTAGATCCTATTTTGGAAAATAATAAATACAAAAATTCCATAAAACTAATAGTAGATGTGCTTGCTATTTTTATTACAGTAATAGGCGTAGCAGCATCTATGGGACTGGGAACTATGCAAATTGGAGGAGGCGTGGAGTATTTATTTGGAATAAAAAATACCTTTAAACTTCAACTTCTTATTATATTAGTAATAACAGTAATTTACATATGGACAGCTGTTGGTGGATTAGACAAAGGAATGAAACAATTATCAAACATAAATTTAACTTTGGCAACAATTCTTGTTGTGGGGTGCTTTTTTGTAGGTCCTACTTCAAAGATTATGAATACATTTGTAAATGGTGTAGGCGACTATGTTAATTATTTTGTGTCACAAAGTTTATTTATAAATCCTATTACTAGTAATGAATGGGTATACAAGTGGAGGATTTTTTATTGGGCTTATTGGATTTCTTGGTCACCATTTGTAGGAGTTTTTATAGCTAGAATTTCAAAAGGAAGAACTATAAGAGAGTTTATTTTGGGAGTTATTATAGTTCCTTCTATTATATGTATGTTTTGGTTTGTAATTTTTGGAATGATGGGCATGGATTTAGGCTATGAGTTTGCAAAGGATGCA
Source organism: Terrisporobacter glycolicus ATCC 14880 = DSM 1288 (assembly GCF_036812735.1). NCBI lineage: Bacteria > Bacillati > Bacillota > Clostridia > Peptostreptococcales > Peptostreptococcaceae > Terrisporobacter > Terrisporobacter glycolicus. Next base: position 929,003 of record NZ_CP117523.1, read on the forward strand.
ATTATATGTACTGATACTAGTTTATTTAAAGTATTTTCTCATTATAAAGGTGGATTTATATTTTCCATAACTGCCATATTCTTGTTGTTTACTTTTTTTATTACTTCAGCAAACTCAGCAATATATGTGCTAAGCATGTTTACATCTAGAGGAAGTTTAAATCCTAAGAACATAAATAAAATAATTTGGGGAGTTATTCAAGCTTTATTTGCCATTGTATTTATAATGCTGGGAGGGCTGGATATACTCCAAAGATTTGCTATAGTAGTGTCTTTCCCTTTCGCCTTCGTTATTGTAGCCATTGGAATTGCTTTGGTTAAAGAACTCAAAAAAGAAAAATGTCGAAAAAGTTAGAACGAATCATGTTCAAAAAAATGTACAATTTAGTTGTGCATTTTTTTGAATGTATATATAATAAACTTAGATATAAATTGGCACATATTTTCAATAAACAACAAGATTATATGCAGCTTATTTATATCTGGTATTATGGGAGGATTTATATGGAAAAAGTAAGCAATAATATTAAATTCTGCACTTTTATTAATATTTTGAGAACTTATTCTAGTGAAGATGTCTCCATATCCATAAAAGAAATAAACAAACATATGAAAGAGAAGCTTGGTGTTACTTTGGACAGGAGAACTATGTATGCTTATATTAAAGATATGAGGCAGATTGGTCTGACAGTTAGTGATTACGATAAAGAAACAGAGGGGTATTTTCTTTATGACTTTTTTTTCAAAGAATATGAGTTGAAACTTTTAATGGATTCAGTGAAATCAAGCAAATTTATCACCAAGAAAAAAACGGAAGAACTTCTAGAAAAAATAAGTACACTTAATTTTATTTACAGGGGTAGAATCGTTGAAAGTAATGTATTTATTGATGAGACTTCTAAAGCTATAAATGAGGGGATTTATAGTAATATTGAACTTATCGATAAAGCAATTATGAAAAATAAAAAAATTACTTTCATCTATTGTTACAAGAAGTGTAGTCAGGGGTTAATTTGCAGTAAAAAATATAAAAATCAGGGGGGGATTTTTAAAGTCAATCCAATAAGCATGATAAACGATCATGAAAACTATTATCTAGTATCTATTCAGAACAACTTCGAGAAATTCAATTATTACAACATAGAAAATATAACCTCCATAGAAATTTTAGAAGAGGAAATTGATAATCCAACGTTTATAGAAAAATATAAATATGGAACTAATACTTCTGAAGATATGGAAAAAATTATTACAGAAGATCTAAAAGAATACGTGAGAATTGGAGGGAGTAATGGAGGCAAGTATTAACTTAAGAGAATATTTGGACATGTTTAAAAGAAGAAAACTTATAGTTATTTTGACAATGATTGCATGTTTGGCCTTAGGTGCGTACAAAACTTACCAAAACTATATAAGTTATGTACCAACATATAGCTCAAATATAACTGTAAGAATAAATACTTCTAAAGAATTAATGAAAAAGAAAAACAGTAAAAAAGATGAAGGCACAGAAATTGTAGATCCATATTCAACATATAATGTGGCACAAAATCAGAATATTGCGACATCATATAAATCGTTGGCATCATCGCCAAATGTAGCAAATATAATAGCAAGTTCACTAAAGGTATCATCATCAGATGTGGGAAGCATAAGTGTTACACAGAGAGAAGAAACAACTGATTTTTTAGATATTACTGTAATAAGTGAAAGTCGTGAAATGGCAAAAAAAGTTGCTGAAAAGGTACCAGAAGCTTTTAATGAGGAATTAATAAGACTTGTAGGAATTGACTGTGTTGAAGTAGTATACGATGCATCAGAGGCATCATTAATAGGAAGATCAAGGGATTTGACCTTATTTAAGTTTGCAGCAATAGGAATTGTATTATCTATATTCTTTGTTTTACTTAGAGAATGTTTAGACACAAAAATTGTTACACCAGATGATGTAAACAAATACTGGAATTATCAATTAATAGGAACTATTCCTTTAGATAGAGATTCTTCCAAAGGAAAGCATCGTTAAAAAATAAGGGGGCCAAATATGTTAGGATTATATGACAGTGGAAGCTTTGAAGTTAATGAAGCTTACAGAGAAATAAGAACTAATATTTCATTGAATACTGATTTAAAAACCATAGTTTTTACCAGTGCTGAAATGAATGAAGGAAAAACTACTACAGTATGTTCCATAGCAAAATGTTTCTCTGATTTAGAAAATCATAGAATTCTCCTAATTGACTGCGATTTTAGGAAGAAATCAGTTGCTAATACTCTAGAAATAGATAATAAAAAGGGAATAGCAGACGTAATAATGAATGATATGGACATGAAAGAATGTATAAAAAAGGTGGATGAATTTGACGTATTAACTTGTGGGATATCACCGTCCAATACTTCAGTTTTATTAGAATCAAAAAAATTTAGAGATGCTATAGAAAGTCTAAAAGGGGATTATGATTATATTTTTATAGACTCTCCGCCACTGGGAAGACTTAACGATGCAGCCATCTTAGCAAGGTATTCAGATGGAACAATAATAGTAAATGCGTCAGAAAGTATAGACCAACAAATGGCAAAGGTAACAAAAGATAAACTGGAGAAGGTTAATGCAAATGTTATAGGAGTAGTACTTAACAAGTTTAAATCAGATGATCACAAATATTACAAATATTATGGGTATTATGAAGAGGAAAAGAAAAGGTCATTTTTTAAAAGGAGAAAAAGAAGATAACTAATTTGTAGGGGTATGGATTGGTTGTTTGTAGGGGAGATGGCTAAATGGGGGCTAAAATTTTAGAGAAAATCAATTACTACAGTAAAGAGTATGGTGACTTTAGGTATAGACAGGGGGTCTTACTAATATCGGATACCATAATCTTCATTGGGGCTTTTATCATATCTTTATCAGCTACCATGAGCATTTCATATTTACAACAAAATATATTATTACCATTAATAATAATGATAATAGTATGTCTAACAATATTTTCAATATCCGGAATTTATAGAACATTATGGTCTACCAGTGTAGACAGGGAAATAATAATGATTTTATTATCTACCATAATCTCAACTTTTTCATATTTTATTATTTTTAAAATAAAGAATATTAACTATGATGTAATTTTTTATGTAA